>JABDRK010000417.1 GCA_013041785.1 Eudoraea sp. | reverse complement strand
GGTATGTACATGGTCATCTTCCCCGGAAACCTCCTGAGCCTGGGCTGGGAACGCCAGAATGAGCATTACAATTGCAGTCAGAGCCGCTTTCTTTCGCCTTAGTTTTTCCAACGTATTGGCCAATTCCTTAAATCGGGTTTTGCCATAAAACATAATTCCTAAAAGACCTATGTAAAGGAGGAAATATCCAATGTAGGTTATCCATGTTCCCCAAAAATCATGATTAACCGACAGTACCGTACCTTTTTCATCCTGGTCAAAACTTGCCTGAAAGAACCGATAGCCCTTATGGTCAAGGACGTGGTTCATGTAGATATCGTAGTCGAAATTACGTTCGTCGTTCACAGTGATCCGGCTCATGAATGAGGAATACCCTTTTTCGGTACCCGGGTATTTTTCCGCAATAAAATCATTGAGGCGAATGCTGAACGGCAGCTGATAGACTTTGGATCCATAACCAAGGGTAAAATCGAGTCCACCTACGCTAACCTTATCCGAATATGTAGCCGTGCCGCGGCCGCCCAAAAGGCTTGCACTGGCTTTTTCGCCTTGGGAAGCAATTTCTACAATCAGGGCATCCTGATTGGCATCGCCTTTCTCCTCCTCAGGAACCGGTACAACATCGTATTTCCCTTTAATTACCGGTTGTGGAACCACAAACTGCATCCCTCCAAGGTTGTAGAGGGAACGCAGGTAAAAGGTTTGCAGACTGTCTATACTGACCTGCCCCTGCAACTGGTCGGCCATACGCATAAATTCCCCAGTAAATGGGGATTGTATTTCATACTGACCATCCCTGATGAATATATTGACCGCTCCTTCGGTTTGCTTATTTAAGGCAAATAGTACATTGTGAATATTCGCAACCGAACCCATTTTTAGGTAATGATCATGTCGGCCTCCCCCACCAGACTCTACAATTTTCAAATATTCCTCTCCTTCTTCATCGGGCACAAAGGCCTTTTTGGCCCCTTCAATAAATCCAACATAGGAAATGGTAAATTCCTGACCGTTGAAATCCAAATTCCAGGGCAGGTTGGTTTTAAGGGCTTCAGGGGTAACCATTAGCTCGTCCTGGGAGGTTTTCCGCATGGGTTTACCGTCAATCTCTCCATCTACAAAGGCCGTAAGAAAGGTTTTGTCTGAAAAGAACACATTTTCGGTACTACCTTCACGGATAGGCATCATACCTTCATAGCTGATATAACGCGTAACAAATGCCCCTATAATAATCAGTATCCAGGATAAATGCAGCGTGAGTACGGCCCATTTTTCTTTTCTTAAAAGCTTATATCGCTTTATATTTCCTATGAAATTTATCAGAAAAAAAGCCATGATTGCTTCAAACCACCAGGCATTATAAATCCAAATTCTGGCCGTTTCTGTACTATACCAACTTTCAATAAACGTCCCGAATGCCATGGCAGTGGCAAAAATCAGGAAAAGTACAGCCATTAGCCGTGTTGAAAAAAGTGTCTTTTTTAAGAGATCTTGCATAGTATACGCAATGGGTTTGCTTTCAGTCCGTAAAAATAACGTCTTTTTCCTTCTTAACACGAGGCAAAGGCCGATAAATAGTTGAACAGAATTGTTAATAATTCCAAAAGGGCCGGGGCGATAAAAATTGTATTTTTGGTCATGCACAAAGTAGTACTCCTGGGGACAGGAAATCTGGCTCACCACCTTTTTGATGCTTTTACCAAAAGTAATTCCGTATCTGTTGTCCAGGTTTTTGGACGCTCGGCTGAGAGACTGGCTTATTTTAAAGATCGGACAAAAGTTACCCATAAACCAGAAAATTTGCTACACGCAGATATTTATATTATCGCTGTAAGTGATGACGCTATACATACTGTTTCACAGTATATTAAAAATAAAAAATCAATCATAGCCCATTGCTCAGGGGGTATGGGTCTGGAAACACTTACCGAGGGTTCAGATCGGGGTGTTTTTTATCCTTTGCAGAGTTTCAGCAAAGGCCGGAAAATTGACTTCTCTGAGGTCCCCCTGTGTATTGAAGGCAGCTCTGAAATAGTCCTTGAAAAACTAATAAGCCTGGGAAGGACCATTTCACAAATCTGTGTTCCGATAAATTCCAAACAGCGTTTAGCCATGCACCTTGCGGCTGTATATACCAATAACTTCACTAACCATTTGCTGTTCAAGGCATCTCAGATTTGTGAAGAGAACGATCTGCCATTTTCACTACTCATGCCCTTGCTTAAAGAGACGGTAAGTAAGCTGGGTATACTAAGTCCATACGACGCACAGACAGGTCCGGCAAGGAGAAACGACAGGAAGACACAGGAAAAACACATGAAAATTATATCCAACAAACAAGACAGGGAGATTTACGCATTACTGAGCGAAGCAATCCAGACAACTTATGGAGACTAGTTATAAACAATATTTAAAGAACATCACCACCTTCATCTTCGATGTGGATGGTGTGTTTACAGACGGCATGGTACT
>JABDRK010000126.1 GCA_013041785.1 Eudoraea sp. | reverse complement strand
CATACAGGCTTGCCTTTCCCACTTCGTTTTTTAGCTTCCTGCATTCCGGTAATTATGGCTTCCAGCTTATTCCCTTCTTTTATCTCCAGGACATCCCATCCAAAAGCTTCAAACTTTGCTTTTAAATCCCCCAGGGGCATGACCTCACTGGTGGGACCATCGATCTGTTGTCCATTCCGGTCTACTGTGGCTATCAGGTTGTCTACCTTGCGCGCTGCAGCAAACATTATGGCTTCCCAGTTTTGTCCTTCCTGAAGTTCTCCATCCCCGTGAAGGCTGTATACCAAATGTGAATCCTTGTTGAGCTTTTTGGCCAGTGCTGCACCCACCGCCACAGACATTCCCTGTCCCAGAGAACCTGAAGCAATACGAACCCCCGGCAGTCCTTCATGAGTTGTCGGATGCCCTTGAAGGCGGGAATCTATCAATCTGAAGGTGTTCAGTTCTTCCACGGGAAAAAACCCGCTTCGCGCAAGGACGCTGTAATAAACAGGAGAGATATGGCCATTAGACAAGAAGAAGAGGTCTTCCCCAATGCCATCCATATCAAATCCGGGGTTTAATTCCAGGATTTCATTGTAAAGTGCAACAAAAAATTCTGTACAACCCAGGGAACCTCCCGGGTGTCCTGAATTCACTTTGTGAACCATCCTTACAATATCCCGTCTCACTTGGGTTACCAGGTCTTGCAATTGGTTTAATTCGGGCATTTGAAAGCGATTTTATTGTCGCCAAAAGTAAGGGCTAAGGTTGGCTTCTACAACTGGAGTTATTAGTATTTATCAACGAATCCAAACACCTCAAACTTTATTGATTCCTTAAGGAAGTGCTTTCTAAAGGATGACTATCTTTGGCACTGAAAATTGGAATTGAAATTCACCTTATCACATACCGATCCCAAGAGCAAAGCCAGGGCCGGAACTATGGTTACGGACCACGGCGTCATCAACACCCCTATTTTTATGCCTGTGGGGACCGTTGCCTCTGTTAAAGGGGTACACCAGAAGGAACTCAGAGAAGAAATCGATCCGGATGTTATTCTCGGGAATACCTATCACCTCTACCTCAGGCCAAAGATTCATATTCTGCAGGCCGCAGGGGGCTTGCATAAATTCATGGGCTGGGATCGGAATATCCTTACCGATAGTGGCGGTTACCAGGTATATTCCCTTTCCGCAAGTAGAAAGATCAGGGAGGAGGGCGTAAAATTTAAATCCCATATAGACGGTTCTCTGCACATGTTTACCCCGGAAAATGTGATGGAAATACAACGGGCTATCGGGGCCGATATCATCATGGCTTTTGATGAATGCACCCCCTATCCCTGTGATTACGATTATGCCAAACGATCCATGCATCTAACCCACCGTTGGCTGGACAGGTGTATGGCGCATCTGGAGAAATTACCGTTACCCTATGGATATGAACAGACCTTTTTTCCTATAGTCCAGGGATCTGTGTATACCGATTTGCGCATACAGTCTGCGGAATATATCGCTGGTGTAGATGCTCCCGGAAATGCCATTGGTGGGCTTTCTGTTGGAGAACCGGCAGAAGAAATGTACGCCATGAGTGAGGTTGTTTGTGATATTTTACCAAAGGATAAGCCGCGATACCTGATGGGTGTGGGAACACCTATCAATATTCTGGAGAATATTGCCCTGGGCGTGGATATGTTCGATTGCGTAATGCCTACCCGGAATGCCCGCAATGGGATGCTGTTTACTGCAGAAGGAACCATTAATATCAAAAACAAAAAATGGGAGGACGATTTTTCCCCCATTGATCCGGAGGGAACTACCTTTGTTGATAAGGAATATTCCAAAGCCTATCTCAGGCATTTATTTGCGGCTAATGAATATCTTGGGAAACAAATTGCCACAATACATAACCTTGGTTTTTATCTTTGGCTGGTACGCGAAGCACGCAGGCGTATAATCGCCGGCGATTTTGCGGAATGGAAGGCCAAAATGGTTAAAAATATGGATAAACGCCTGTAGCTGTGACCATACTGGATCGGTACATATTGAAACGCTACCTAGTAACCTTTGGAATGATGTTGTTGCTGTTCATTCCTATAGGCATAATGCTCAACCTTGCCGAACAGATAGGCAAGATGATCGACAATGAAGCGCCCATAAATGAGATTCTGATCTACTACCTGAATTTCACCATTTATATAGGACATTTGTTATTCCCGATATTTCTTTTTTTGTCCATTATTTTCTTTACCTCCAAACTGGCCAGTAATACTGAGATTATAGCTATTTTAAGTTCAGGGGTCTCCTACAAGAGGTTTCTGCGTCCCTATTGGATTGGGGCTACAATCATTGCCGTCATCATGTTTGTAATGGGCATGTTTATTGTGCCCAATGCCAGCAAGGGTTTTAATGAATTCAAATTCAAGTACCTAAAAAAGGGCAAACAAGACCGGGTAACAAGCAATATATTCAATCAACTGAATGAGAACGATTTTATTTATGTCAGCAGTTTTGATCCGGCACGTAAGATTGGCTATAATTTCACTTTTGAGCATTTTAATGAAGAGGAGGAGCTCGACTTTAAGATCTCCGCAGCCAATATCCGCTGGGTTCCCAAGGATAGCCTGTATCGCCTAACCAGTTATACGAAACGGGAACTGAAAGGAGGCCATGAGCTTATGGAAACCAGGAGGCGTCTGGATACCGTATTCAATTTTAAAATTGAAGACCTGACCCCGGTTTCCTATATTGCAGAAACCAAAAACTTGTTTGAACTCAACTCCTTTATTGAGACCCAGAAAAGAAAAGGAGCTTCCAACATCAATACTTATATTTTGGTTAAGTATAGACGCTGGGCACTACCAATAGCAGCTTTTATACTTACCATAATTGGGGTAGCCGTTTCTTCAGTGAAGCGGAGGGGTGGAATGGGAGTTAACCTGGCTTTTGGGATTTTTGTGGCCTTTATTTATATCTTTTTCGACAAGGTATTCGGCACCCTTGCAGAACAATCTGGATTCTCCCCCCTGTTGGCGGTAGTGATTCCGAATGTGGCTTTTGGAATCCTGGGTATTTACTTATTACAAAATGCCAAAAGATAAGCTCAGAAGTTATTTACTGCTCCATGTAATTGTTTTTATCTGGGGGTTTACAGCTATACTGGGAAAACTTATCTCCATTGATGCCTTGCCGCTGGTTTGGTACCGTATGGGTATTGCCTCTCTATTGATTTTAGCCTATATACGGTTCAAAGGAATATCTCTAAGAGTATCCAGGAAAACTTTTTTTATACTGCTTATTGCCGGGATTACAATCGCCTCCCACTGGGTAACCTTTTTTATGGCCATCAAAGTGTCCAATGTTTCCATAGCCCTGGCAACTATGTCGACAGGCGCCCTTTTTACTGCCCTGTTGGAGCCAGTTTGGTATGGGCGCAGGTTTATTC
>JABDRK010000121.1 GCA_013041785.1 Eudoraea sp. | reverse complement strand
ATATAAAACAGGAAAAACTCCGGGATTTTGGCCCGGAAGCACAACAAAGGCTCAAAGATGCTTCTGTTTTGGTGGTGGGCTTGGGAGGCCTTGGAATTCCCGTGCTGCAATATCTGAACGCCATGGGTGTTGGCCGTTTGGGCCTGGTGGATCAGGACCAGGTGGATCTTAGCAACCTCCAAAGGCAAGTCCTCTATGACGAAGCCGATATTGGGGCTGCTAAATTGGACGTATGTGCTGAAAAACTACGCAGACAAAATTCAGATACGATCATTGATCGCCATGATGCTTATTTGTCGCGCAATAATGCCCTGGAAGTGATTGCTCCATATGACTTAGTCATAGATGCCTCTGATAATTTTCCCACGCGATACCTGATCAACGACGCCTGCGTGATTTTAAACAAACCATTTATTTATGGAGCCCTTCACGGGTTTGAAGGACAGGTCTCTGTATTTAATTTTCAGGGCGGCCCTACCTACCGCTGTCTCTTTCCGGAAATACCCGGAGCTACAGAGGTTCCCAGTTGTGATGAAAATGGAGTCCTGGGCGTACTCCCTGGCATAATCGGCAATTTTCAGGCCCTGGAAGCCGTAAAGGTAATCACGGGTAAGGGCTCAGTTCTTGCGGGGCAGTTATTGATCTATAACGGGCTGAATCCTGTTATTCACAAGATCACCTTTACTTTAAAACCTGAGAATACAGAAATTAAAGCCCTTCAGGAATCCTATCAGGTTCCCTCTTGTGCTTCAGAAGAGGATATAAATGCTGATGAACTGGCATCGCTTCTGAATTCCGGCAGGTCATGTACGATCATAGACGTGCGCAGCGATGAGGAATATCAGGAAGACCATTTGATGGATGTTATGCATATCCCGCTGGATAAATTAGCCACAGAACCTTTAAAACTAACAAGTGACGAGGAGGTATATCTAATTTGTCAAAGCGGTGTCCGAAGCCTGCAGGCTAAATACTTGCTCCAACGGCAATATCCTAAAATTTCTTTTTTCAATGTGCGGGGCGGGCTCAACAGCATCAGATCAGGAAAAGTGACAATATAGACCATAATTACAAGGCTCCTTTGGATGATTAGTTTCGATACGGCATTAGAAAAAGTGTGTAGTGAGTTACGGGACTACGGGCTCGAAACGGTTCCGATTAAAGATGCAGTGGGCAGGGTATTGGCAGAAGATATCACCGCAGACAGGGACTTTCCACCAT
This sequence comes from Eudoraea sp., assembly GCA_013041785.1. Lineage (GTDB taxonomy): Bacteria > Bacteroidota > Bacteroidia > Flavobacteriales > Flavobacteriaceae > Lentiprolixibacter. Next base: position 5,399 of record JABDRK010000121.1, on the reverse strand, counting down.
TTGATCGTGCTACAAAGGACGGAATAGCCATCAATTACCGGGCTTTTGAGAACGGCCGGAAGGCCTTTGAAGTTGTCAAGGTACTGGCTGCAGGAACACCTGCATCGGTTTTGGAAGATCAGGAAACTTGCATGGAGATTATGACCGGTGCTGTGGTTCCCTATGATGCCGACACGGTGGTGATGTATGAAGAACTTGAAATAAATAACGGCATTGCTACCCTAAAATCGGCTCCCAAAAAGGGTCAGAACATCCATTATCGAGGGAGTGATACGCAAAAAGGGCAGGTGCTGCTCCCCGCCAATTCGAGAATTACTCCGGCTGCAATTGGCGTTCTTGCATCAGTCGGGAAGGCGGAGATCAAGGTAAAGAGGTTACCCAGGGTAGCGGTTATCTCAACTGGAAATGAATTGGTGGAAATAGACACTATCCCTGATTCCCATCAGATCCGGAGATCAAATACTTATTCGCTTCAGGCGGCTTTACAGCAAGAAGGAATTGAGCCGATGCTACTGCATCTGCAGGACGACAAAGACATTATAAGGCAGAAACTGGCCTATGTGGTTGATGAACTGGATGTTGTACTGCTTAGTGGAGGGGTATCAAAGGGTAAGTATGACTACCTTCCGGAAGTGTTGCAGGACATAGGCGTAGATAAGATATTTCATGGGGTATTGCAGCGTCCGGGAAAACCCTTCTGGTTTGGCTCACAGCCTACCCAGGGGACTTTGGTTTTTTCATTCCCCGGGAATCCGGTTTCTGCTCTTGTTAACTATCACCTGTATTTCAAGACCTGGTTGCACCAATCCCTTGGACTTGATTCGGATCCAAAAACTGTTGTATTAGACACCAATATTCAAATTTCTGGTACGCTTACCCGTTTTCCATTAGTTCATCTTAAATGGGAACAAGGAATACTTAAAGCTACCCCGGTAAATACAAGTGGCTCGGGGGATCTGGTTTCTCTGGCTGAGGCCGATGGTGTTGTTCAACTCCATCCCAGGGAAGCGGAGTATTCCCGCGGTGAGGCTGTGCATTATAGACCCCTTAAATCTCTGTAGTTATGACCCATGAACTCAAACGTATAGTGAGTGCTTTTGAAGCGGCGCGTAAGGAAAACAGGCAAGTGGTACTGGCCACCGTAGTACATGTGGAAGGGTCGTCCTACAGGCGCCCCGGAGTACAGATGCTCATTGCGGAGAATGGGCAAATGACTGGTGCCGTGAGTGGCGGCTGCGTGGAAAAAGAGGTTTATCGTCAGGCCCTGGAAGTTTTCGACACTGGAACCCCAAAAATAATGACCTATGATGGGCGCTATCGCCTGGGATGTGAGGGCATACTCTATATTCTGATTGAACCTTTTCTCCCAGATCAGAAATGGCTGGATGCCTTTTGGAAAGCTATAGCGGATAGAACAGAATTGGAATTTACGAGTCACTTTAAGCTTGCTGAGGGTCAGGATAAAACCTTTGGGAGTACCATGACCTTTACTCACAATAAACTACCACTAAGGCCTTTATTTAATACCGACCAAAACCTTCAAACCTTTACAACCCGTTTTAAGCCCTGCTTTAAGATGGTCATCGTTGGGGCTGAGCACGATGCGGTAAAACTTTGTGCGTTTTCTGCCCAAATGGGATGGGAGGTAACCGTCGTTGCTGCACCCACGGAACAAAAGACCATTGCAGATTTTAAGGGGGCGCAGCATTTTCTCACGGTTCTGCCCGAAGCTCTCCAAACCGATGGTATTGATTCCGAGACAGCAGTTGTCCTTATGACGCATAATTTTGCCAAGGATCTTGCCTTCCTGCTTGCCTTAAAGGAAACCAGCCCGGCCTACCTCGGTTTCCTGGGACCAGCCAGCAGGCGCGAGAAACTGCTGGATGGGCTTATTGAAAAGTACCCCGAGGTTCCGGAATCTTTTCTGGAACGCATTTATGGGCCTGCCGGACTAAACCTGGGCAGTGAAACTCCGGAAGAAATCGCCATTTCCGTACTATCTGAAATCCTGGCCATCGTTAGGGGAAAAACGCCCATGCTTTTAAAAGACAAAAAAGGATCGATTCACAGTTGATGCAGGACAATAAAAGGATTATCATTTTGGCCGCTGGTTCCGCCACCCGTATGGGGGAACCCAAGCAAATGCTGCCCTACAAATCAACTACACTGCTGGGCCACACTATCACTATAGCCAATACATTATCCCTCGGCAAGCCTTTTGTAGTCCTTGGGGCTAACGCTGATAGCATCCTGGAATCACATCAGCAATATCAGGCCAACTTTGTAATCAATCCCACCTGGGAACAAGGGATGGGTAATTCTTTGGTATTTGGCCTTACAGCCGCACTTGAAGCAGAGCCAAAGCTGGAAGCGGTACTGGTTCTTTTGGCAGATCAACCGCTTGTAAGTCCGTCGCATTTGCTGGGAATCATAAAGAAATATGAGTCTGACGCAGTCCCGGTGATAGCTACAAAATATGAGCATGGTGCAGGTGTCCCGGCCATTTTTAACAAGTCACTTTTTCCAGAATTACTGGAACTGAAGGGGGATTATGGTGCCCGTAAAATTATTCGGGATCATTTGGACAAAGCCATAATGGTCCCCAAAAAACACAGCCTGCTCGATATTGACACGCCCGAGGACTATCTGCAGTTAAGAAACCTGGATTAAAGGGTATTCCCTTTTTGCTTCCCACAATTACAGCCGCACATACTATTCATTTGTTTCGCTCGTTTTAGCATAGATTAAACCATTTTCAAGTGCAGCAGTCTTAGCAATAAAAATGTCCCATGAAAAACCATTTTAACTTTAGAAATTCGATCGTAATGCTGATCGCCTTATTTGTGGCAACTAACTCGTGGTCACAGGAGGAGGCTGTTGTAACAGCCAGCAATGATGAAATTAGTGAAAACCTGGATCTGGAAGCTGTAGCTTCTGTTTTTGCAGACTCCAAAGATCTGGAAGACTTTGAAAAGCGCCTTAATGACCCGGAATTGCAAATATCCAACCTCGACCTCAACGGGGACGAATATGTGGATTATTTACGGGTAATGGAATCTGCCGAAGGAAATACCCATGTTGTGGCCATTCAGGCCGTACTGGGGGAAGACCTCTACCAGGACGTGGCAACTATTGAACTTGAAAAAGACAATGAGGAAGTCCGTGTTCAGGTCGTTGGGGATGTATATCTCTACGGACCGAATGTGATCATAGAACCGGTGTATGCCTACCGTCCCCTCATCTTCGGAATTTTTTGGAGGCCCTTCTACAGACCCTTTCGTTCTGTCTACTACTGGGGGTATTATCCCAGATATTTCAGGCCCTGGAGACCCTTTCGAACTACAGTATACCACACGCATGTACATGTACATGTAAGTACAAGGCATGTGTATCACAGGACAACCGTAAGAAGAAGTACCAGGGCGGTTACGATACATAAAACCGTGCGCAGAAATGATTATGCCGTGCGCTATCCCGAAAGATCCTATGCTACCCGGGTTACGACCAGAACAAGAAGTAGCGGTACTACTACCCGTACCCGTACCGTAAATCAAGCCGACGGGGATAAGGTCAGAACCGCTGCTGTGAATCGTGCGGATGGCACCAAAAAACGGGCCGTAGCCATTGATAAGGCTGATGGCACCCAAAAAAGGGCAGCAGGCGTTAACCAGGCTGATGGAGACAAGTACCGGGCAGCAGGAGTCCGGAAATCAGACGGAACTACCAAGCGAGCTGCTGGGGTGAACAAAGCTGATGGTACTAAAAAACGCGTGGCTTCCGTAAGCAATCCTGACGGATCTGGTCGCACTGTTGCTGTTAAAAAGAATCCCAACGGTTCGCGCAGTGCAGTATCGGTAAAGAAAAATTCCGATGGCTCCAGAACGGTTAAGAAAAGCAGGAAATCTGCAAAGCAGACTAAAAGGTCAAAAGCGAAGAAGACTAAGAAGACGACCAAAAAGAACAAGTCCAGAAGGAATTAGTTCTTTGAATAGTAAAATCCTCATAACTCCGACCTTGTGTCGGAGTTTTTTTATGTCTAAATAGTGTAATTTTAACCACGGAGCCAGATAATATTAACCAGAGATAATGCCGATGCAAACCAAAATATTCGTGTTCAGTCTTTTCTTTCTTGCCTGTATTATGGGAATCGGGCAGGAGATGTCCTTTGAAGCCTATAACCCTGCCAGCACCCTTGTGGTTCCTGGAAAAGAAGTGCCCAGGGCCAAGTTTCCGTTCGTAGACATCCACAGCCATCAATTTCGCATGGCTACACAGGACTTGTCGGCCCTTATCGCGGATATGGATAAACTCAATTTGGCAGTAATGGTCAATCTGAGTGGTCGATCCGGAGAACAACTTGCACAGGCAGTAGACAACGTGTCCAGAAATTACCCCAACCGCTTCGTGGTTTTCGCCAACATTGATTTTAAAGACATCGGTACTCCCGGGTGGACTGAAAATGCAGTGCGTCAATTGGAAACTGATGTGAAAAATGGGGCCAGGGGCCTTAAGATCTATAAGAGCCTGGGACTTCGGCATCGCGACAGCGAGGGAAATCGGGTAACAGTAGACGATAAACGCCTGGATCCTATTTGGGCCAAATGTGGTGAGCTGGGTATCCCGGTATTGATTCATTCGGCAGATCCTAAATCCTTTTGGGATCCGATGGACAGCAACAATGAACGCTGGCTGGAATTAAAAACCCGACCCGGTCGCAAACGTTCGGATAACGATCCGGCACCCTGGCAGCAAATCATTGATGAGCAACATCGTATGTTTAAAAAGCACCCGAACACCCGATTCATTAATGCCCATATGGGCTGGTATGCTAATAACCTGGGTAAACTTGCTGCCTTGATGGATGAAATACCCAATATGTACGTAGGTATTGGAGCGGTAATTGCCGAATTGGGCAGGCAACCGCGATTTGCCCGGGATTTTTTCATTCGTTATCAGGACCGCATACTTTTTGGTAAAGATAGCTGGCAACCCAATGAGTTTCCTACCTATTTCAGGGTATTGGAAACGAATGATGAATACTTTCCCTATTACAAAAAGTACCACGCTTTTTGGGCCATGTATGGTCTGGGACTCCCCGATGAAGTCCTGCGTAAAGTGTATTATAAAAACGCCATGAAGCTTTTACCCGGACTGGACAAAGCGCTATTTCCCAATAATTAAAAAATTTAAGTTGCTCTGGATAACTGGTTTCAAACAGGCAGACAGGTATGGAGATTTTTTACTCGTACAGGTAAAAACGGTTTAAAATATTTCATACGGCAGTAATATAGTTTATCTTTATAGATACTCAGGTGTACTGCATTGATCACTACTACTGCACAATCCAATCAGGCTTATTTTACTTTCGTAAACAAATTGTGTTTTGCCTTGGTCCTGTG
>JABDRK010000411.1 GCA_013041785.1 Eudoraea sp. | reverse complement strand
CCTAATGGACGTGCCCTTTTGAAAATTGAAGATGGCGAGCGGATTTTTATTTCGTCAAACAAAGGCGGAGTAAGCAAATCCGTTCCTATGGCGTTCATTTTTGACGATCTGGATTACCTGCAATCGTTTTCAATTGTACATACCAGCTTATACAGCTATATGGATCCCTATCTGCCCCAATTACGACAACTAAAAGCCTTGATCAGTTATGATTTTTCGGATAATTTCAACAAGGAACATGTGCTTTCCCTTTGCGAGTATATCGATATCGCGTTTTTTTCCTGTGCTGAACAGACCGAAGAAGCAACTAAGGAGCTTTTAGAGCATGCAGTGAAAAATGGCTGTATCCTCGCAGTGGCCACGCGCGGGCCCCGTGAAACTGTCCTGTTCGATGGCCGGACCTGGTACAGGCAGGTTCCCAAAGCAGTAAAACCAATAGACACCCTCGGAGCTGGAGATGCCTTTATAACCGGATTCCTGATTTCCTATGCCGAGGGCAAGGCCAATGCCGGTATTCAGACGGCGGAATTAATTAATCATTCCCTGGAGAAAGCGGCTGCATTCGCCGCGGAGATTTGCCAGGTGCAGGGCGCTTTTGGTCATGGATTGGCCTATTGAGCAACGCGATTACATAATATCGTACAGCCCCGACGGCGTTCCTGAGAGGCATTTAATCAATTATATTTGAAGAAAGTAAAGCAGTAACCATGATAAAATCAACTATTCTAACCCTGGTCATACTCTTTTCGGTAGCCCTATCAGCTCAGGAGAAGATACAAGATTCAATTCCCCTGCCTGAACCCAAAGTATTTATTACCAATCATCAGATAACAAGTGGGGGTAAGGAAATTAAATACAGGGCCATTGCTTCAGAAACCTATTTGAAGAATAAATCAGATGAGCCCGTAGCCTCTATTTGGTCGGTTGCCTATGTTCAGGAAGGCATACGGAATCAGGCAACCCGTCCTGTCACATTCGTTTTTAATGGCGGACCTGGTTCAGCATCCGTATGGCTGCATATGGGCATGTTTGGTCCTAAACTGGTCAAGGTAAACTCGGATGCTAAAGAAGATGATGGCGCTGCTCCCTATGACCTGGTAATGAACACCAATGGATTGCTTGATCTTACAGATCTTGTATTTATAGATCCGGTGGGTACGGGATATAGCAAGGTTATTGGGAAAGGAAAAGTTAAAGACTATTGGGGTCTCAATGAAGATGCAAATTCCATCGCCAAATTCATCAGACTATGGATAACCAACAACAATCGTTGGTTTTCCCCAAAATATATTGCCGGTGAAAGTTTCGGGACGGTAAGAGCGGTTGCTGTTGCCAACGCTTTGGAAGGTGGTGGTCAGAATATGGCCTTAAATGGCTTAGTCCTAATTTCTCAAGCCCTGGATTATGCAGGCTCAACATCAGTCCACGATAATATTACTTCTTATCTGACCTATCTGCCCAGTATGGCTGCAACCGCCTGGTACCATAAAAAAGCAGGGCAGGGAAAATCCCTGGAATCCTTCGTTGAAGAGTGCAGGAGTTACACCTATAATTCCTATGCTCCGGCCCTGTACAAAGGCTCATTGCTCAGTGATGCTGAGAAAAACACTGTTGCTGAAAAACTGAGTTATTTCACCGGGCTCGATAAAGATTATATTCTAAAATCAAACCTTAGAATTTTAATGCATCGCTTTCAAAAGGAACTACTGGCAGATCAGGGATTGGCCGTGGGCAGGCTTGATGGTCGTTTTATGGGGAATGAAGTGGATAAATTATCAGATGGCCCGCATTTGGGAGATCCTTCCAGTTATCAGATAAGCGCCGCCTATACCGCCGCCCTCAATCACTACTATGCCTCCTCACTCAAGGTAAAAATGGACCGTCCGTATATGACTTCAAATGATAAGGTTTATAAAAACTGGCGGTGGAGAACTATTCCGGAAGGCAAACAATGGGAGCCCTCCTATGTAAATGTTGCCCGAAAACTGAGTGAGACCATGAGAAGGAATACAGAAATGAAAGTAATGGTTGCGAGTGGGTATTATGATTTGATTTGTCCTTTTTTCGATACAGAATACACCTTTTCCCGTAATGGAATAGAGCGGGAAAAAGTAACGCTTACCTATTACGAAGGAGGTCATATGATG
>JABDRK010000068.1 GCA_013041785.1 Eudoraea sp. | reverse complement strand
TAATCTTAAAGGAATAGGAATCCCATTCCTCAGGGATACGTGGTGAAAAGCATAATTTGTCATCACGGATACGCATGCCTCCAAATCCTTCCACCACACTCATCCAGGTACCGGCCATTGAGGTAATGTGCAGTCCTTCTTCCACCTCTTTGTTGTAGTCATCGAGATCCAAACGCGAGGTTCGCAGGTAAAACCGATAGGCCTGCGCCATACGGTCGAGTTTTGCAGCTTGTATACTATGTACACAAGGAGAAAGGGAGGATTCGTGAACTGTAAAGGGCTCGTAAAAATCGAAATGGCGTTCCAATTCATCCGTTGTAAAATGATCTTCAAAAAAATAGAATCCCTGGAGTACATCGGCCTGTTTGATATAGGGGGAACGCAAAATACGGTCCCAGCTCCATTTTTGGTTTATGGGCCGCTGTGTCTTATCCAGGTCTTCCACAGTGATCAGTTCTTTGTCCAGAAAACTGTCTTGCTGCAGGTATATATTATACTCCTCCGAGTAGGGAAAATGGAGGTTTTCCGCAACTGTGGCCCAACCCTCTGTTTCTGATTCGGTAAGCTTGGTGTGTCCTACGATGCGATTATAATCATCAGTATATCCTTCCTTAACCTTTTGTAACTGTTCCAGGGTGTACTGTATACACCATCTTGCTATATAATTCGTATACCAGTTATTATTGACGTTATTCTCGTATTCATTGGGACCGGTTACTCCCAGGATCACATATTTGTTCCGGAATTTAGAAAAAGTGGCCCGCTGGTACCAGAACCGCGCAATCCCAATTAGTACTTCCAGGCCCATTTCCGGGATATAGGAATAGTCCCCGGTATAGCGGTAGTAGTTGTAAATGGCAAAAGCAATGGCCCCGTTTCGGTGTATTTCTTCAAAGGTAATTTCCCACTCATTGTGGCATTCCTCTCCATTCATGGTCACCATGGGATACAGGGCCGCTCCATTATCAAAGCCCAGCTTTTCGGCATTTTCAATGGCTTTTTCGAGATGGTTGTAACGGTACTGCAACAAATTACGGGCTACGTGGTGGTCCTTGGTACACATATAAAAAGGAATACAGTAGGCCTCAGTATCCCAATAGGTACTTCCGCCGTATTTCTCACCGGTGAACCCCTTGGGCCCGATATTGAGTCGGGAATCCGTCCCCAGATAGGTTTGGTTTAACTGAAAGATATTGAACCGGATTCCCTGCTGCGCCTTTTGATCACCTTCAATGGTAATGTCGCTCATTTCCCAAATCCGGCCCCAGGCAGCCACCTGTTCCGCCAATAACTGCTCATAACCTTTTTCTCTGGCCTGAGAGAGCGTCTCCCTTGCTGCCTGAATCAGGGCATCCGCCTTATGATTTCTGGATACGGTGTAGCCAGCGTATTTAATAAAGGTAAGTTGTTGTCCTTTTTTCGCAGAACAGGAATAGCTGTGGGTAACTTTCAGGGATTCCTTATTTTCTTCCGGGGTAATTTCCTGAAAATTATCGTCCAGGTACACTTCATTTTCCATAAAGGTACAGGTCTCAAAATTCGTCTTCATGGTCTGGGCTTCGATAAAGGCCTGTTTGCCCTCAGAAACAACCTGGGTGGTATTCCAGAACTGGTCGTCCCAATTACTGTCCTCGTTTTTGATTCCACTATCCAGATAGGGTTGAAACCGCACATCGGTATCCTTATTTAATATCCTAAGCTGATAACGGATAGCCCCTAGTTCATCCTGGACAAGGCTTAGGAAGCGAAGCACCCTCACTTCTACCTCAACATCATTTGGCAGGGTAGCTTCAAAACTCCTGAGGTACCAGCCTTCCTTCATATTGAGTTCCCGCCTGAAATTGGAAACCGTTTTACAGGTATTTAAGTCAAGGGCTTCCCCATCTATTTCCACATCGATACCAATCCAGCTTGGTGCATTCAACACCTTGGCAAAATATTCCGGATACCCATTTTTCCACCAGCCCACGCGGGTTTTGTCTGGATAATATACCCCTGCGATATAGCTTCCCTGGAAAGTTGGTCCTGTGTAACGCTCCTCAAAATTAGCCCGTTGTCCCATGGCCCCGTTACCCAGGCTAAAAAGACTTTCGGATGACTTAACCTGTTCTGCGCTAAATCCTTCTTCTATTATTGACCAGTTATCTGGCTTGATGTAATCCTGATTCATTTATATAAATGCTAATTGTTTGATAAAATCGATTTCAATCTCAGTAAAATCCCTGAAAACATATTTTGCTCCTTTAAGGGTTTCCTCCGCGCCTATGCCTACACTGATCATATTGGCCGTATTGGCCGCTTCAATACCAGCTATGGCATCTTCAAAAACCACACATCGTTCAGGCGGTACTCCAATCTTTTCGGCTGCAATCAGAAAGACTTCCGGATCTGGTTTCGCCCGGCTTACCTGGTTGCCATCCACTACAGTATCAAAATAGGAAAGTAATTTAACTTTTTTTAAAATGGGAATGGCATTTTTACTTGCTGAACCGAGTGCCATGGGTACCTCTTTGTGTTTTAGGTAATCGAGGACCTTGGGTACGTCGGGCAAGATCTCCGATTCATCCATTTTGTCTATATATGACAGATAATCCTCATTTTTTTCAAAAAGCCAGCGGTCAAACTGCGTTTCGTCTACCGATATCCCTCCCAGTTCAAGAAGGATTTCAAGACATCTTCGACGACTCACGCCCTTAAAGGCTTCATTTTGTTCTTCGGTAAAATCAAAACCCAATTCATTGGCCAGGTGCTTCCATGCGAGATAGTGATATTTGGCCGTGTCTACGATAACCCCGTCCAAATCAAATATAAATCCCCGTTTTACCATATATATATGTATAGGTATATCAATTGTTTGTGGATTCCCGCTCTACGATACTGGCTTTTATTACTTCGGTGCGATAAACAGGGTCTTTCTCATACGGGTTTTCGGCTTCTATACGCTCAATTAGCAATTGCGCCGCCATTTCCCCCATGCGTTCCCCGTGCTGGGCAACAGAAGTTAATGAGGGATTGGCCAGTTTGGAAAGGATCCCATCGGTAAAACCAATTACTGCGACATCTTCAGGCACCTTTTTGCCCTGATCCTGCAGGTGCCTTATACTCCTGACCGCATAAATCTCATTAACGCAAAGCACACCGTCTATATCTATCTTTTCAAAAAAAGCTTTGCTTATACCTTCGTTGTCATAGGTATTTGGCAGGGTTAATACAAGATCTTCATCAACTGGTAGTTTGTGATCCTTCAGGGCCTTGTAGTAGCCTTCTGCCCTTTTGACACTAACATTAAAATGTCCTTCCGTAGTTACCAGGGCAATGCGTTTACGCCCATCTTTAATCATCTTCTCCACGGCCATATATGCCGCCTCCGTGTCATTGATGACCACCTTATCACAGGCTATTTCGTCTGTAACCCGATCAAATAATACCAGCGGGATTCCCTGATCGGTAACTTCTCTAAGGTGGTTGTAATCGTTTTTGAGCTGGGTGCCGGCAGAAAGGGCCATGATAAATCCATCAATACTACCATTGGCCAGCATTTCCATATTGATGACTTCCTTGTCAAAAGACTCATCAGAGATACAGACAATAACATTATACCCTCTGGCATTGGCAAATTTTTCGATGCCCCTGAAAACCGTAGTAAAAAAATGATGGACGATATCCGGGATAATCACCCCGATATTTTTGGTGCGTTTGTTTTTAAGGCTTATCGCGATGTTGTTGGGCCGATAGTTATACAGTTTGGCAAAAGCCTGGACTTTCTCTTTGGTATCCCGACTAATTTCCTCACTGTTTTTTAAGGCCTTGGATACTGTGGAAATAGAAACATCCAACTCCCGAGCAATATCCTTAAGTGTAATCTTTCGCTTCAAGCTGTATTGATGAAAAGTTGATCCGGAACGGCATTAACATAAAAGATGTTAAAGATATTTAAAAAAATGGTAAAGGAATAATCAATGTAAGGTTCACATTTCCCTATGAAGTGCCTATAAATTATAGGTTTGAAGTTGCTCAATAAAAAAAATACTATATTTGCTCCAATTTTATAAGCTATTTCACCCCAAATTTTAGGATTACACAATTTTTCACTGTCGAAATTATGTATCCGATATATCACAGAAAGTTATCAACACGAAACCGTTTTCGTGAATGGCGGCTTTTTGTCTTTAGCAGTTTTAACAATTTTTTTATATATGTTTAACCCTTGGAATTTAATTAACTAAACTTAAAATTAACTCTCTATGAAGATTACGCTACTCAAAAGCTTTTTATTGGTTGGGGCCATTTTGTGCTTCGGACTGGTGGAAGCGCAAGAAGTATCAGGTACAGTAACAGATGCAAACGGGCCGCTACCTGGGGCAAGTGTTGTAGTTAAAGGTACTACTACTGGTACGCAAACGGACTTCGATGGTAACTATACCTTAGATGGTGTGGATGCAAACGCCACACTTGTTTTTAGTTACATTGGTTACAGTACGCAGGAAGTTGCGGTTAACGGGCGTTCTACCATTAATGTAGTATTGGCTGAAGATGCCGAAGCTCTTGATGAAGTAGTTATCATTGGTTATGGTACTACTACCGTTAAAGATGCAACCGGAGCGGTTACTGCAGTTACTGCCGAAGAATTCAACGGCGGGGTAATTTCCTCTCCTGAACAATTGATTCAGGGTAAAACTGCGGGTGTGAACATCCAGCAGACCAGTGGGGAACCCGGTGCAGGAATTAACATTAACATTCGGGGATCCAGTTCGGTTCGATCGAACAACAATCCACTTTTCGTGGTAGACGGTATTCCGCTTTCCGGGGAAGGTACATCACCTACAGGTGATACCGGTAACGGAGGTACATCAGGTAAAAACCCCTTAAACTTCCTGAACCCGGCAGATATTGAAAGTATCAGTGTCCTGAAAGATGCATCCGCAACTGCGATCTACGGATCCAGGGGTGCCAATGGGGTAGTGATCATTACTACTAAAAGTGGTAAAGGTTCTACAGGAGGCGTATTCGAGTTTTCCTCATCCCTTAGTGTGGCCACACCGGCTAACGAGTATGATCTTCTCAACAAGTCAGACTTTCTGGATGCAGTAGAACTTTACGGAGGAAACCGAAATGCTGTAGATTTTGGAAGCAATACCAACTGGCAGGATTTTATTACACGTACTGCAGTGTCTCAGAATCAAAACCTTTCTTACAGCAATAACTACGGAAGTGGTAACGTACGAGCCACCTTTGGGTACGGAAAGCAATTTGGTGTGGTCGAAAAAACCAGTTTGGAACGTATCACTGGAAGGTTAAACCTTACACAGCGTTTCCTGGATGACAACCTGATCGCAACCGTTCAGGCTTCCATTTCCCGCGTAAATGATGCAACAGCACCACTTGCAGGTGCAGCAGGATTCCGGGGAGATATTTTGGGAGCCTCATACTCTGCAAATCCAACATGGGGAAGTTCTCCAAGCTTTGATGATGGCGGAACACAGTACAAACCAGCTAACTGGCTGCGATATTCACAGTTTGAAACTACTACCAACAGGGTCTTATTAAACGGATCCCTGGAATATAAAATTACTCCTGAGTTAAAAGCTAAGGTCAACGTAGGTTATGATAAATCCGAAGGGGAAAACCTCTCCATGCTATCTGGAAACCTTCTCGCTTTTGATGGAATATCAGGGGTAGGTTTTGGTAATTACAATGTCCTGGACAGGGAAAACAAGCTTTTGGAAGCTACCCTGAACTGGAAAAAAGAATTTGATAACTCCAATATTGACGTTCTCGTAGGATATTCCTTCCAGGATTTCAATACAAGTGGTCGTAACTCCGCAGGCCGTGGCTTTGGAACTACAGAGCTCAACAAAATGGCACGGGATCTTAAAGCCACTGTTAATGGTGCTGCCAGTTCAATTGATGGACCCTATCAGCAGTTCTATTACGGGGTAAATACTACTTCTTTAATTGTTAACCGTTTATTCCCGGATGTAGTAGCTGGTGAGGAAGTTCCATTTGCCTTTGAGCGCTATGTTCAGGGGATGACCGCAGATACGTTTGATAACACCGATGAGTTACAATCCTATTTTGCAAGGATTAACTATTCATTGGCTAACAAGTATTTGTTTACCGGTACGATTCGTGCAGATGGTTCTTCACGTTTTGGTCCGGACAACCAATACGGTTACTTCCCTTCCGGTGCTTTTGCATGGAAGATCAATGAGGAAGATTTCGTTGGAGAAAGTGTTTCTACCCTGAAATTGAGATTGAGTGCTGGTCTAACCGGTAACCAGGAAGGTCTTGGATACGGAAACTTTGTAGCTCGTCAGCGATTTGGCGGCTTAGGTATCCAGAACGACTTTGTTGTAAACCAAAATGGTCTGGCTATTGTGGCTACTGATGTACCCGATTTAAAATGGGAAGAAACTTTAGACTTTAACGTAGGTCTTGACTTTGGTTTTAACCTGGACAGGTTCTCTGGTAGTATTGATGTTTACCGAAGGGAAACCAACGACCAGTTGTTGAGGCTACCTCCTCCACAACCGGCGGTAGACCCATTCCAGTTTGGTAACTTTGATGCTTCCATTCTGAACCAGGGTATCGAACTCGCACTGGCCTATGATTTTGTTCAAACTGAGAACACTACGTTTGGGGCTTCATTCAATATTGCGTACAACGAGAACGAAGTACAGGATTTTGACGGAGCCATCAATACAGGAGAAATTAACGGACAAGGACTTTCCGGAGCCTTTGCCCAGCGACTTGAATCCGGACGATCTATTTTTAGTTACTATATGGCGATCTTTGAAGGCTTTGATAGCGACGGATTACCCACTTACCGTGACGTAGATGGAAATGGCACAGG
>JABDRK010000046.1 GCA_013041785.1 Eudoraea sp. | reverse complement strand
ACACTACAAAGCTATCGGTGGAAATGGCTAATTCTCCCTCCACTTTGATCAGGGAACCATCGTGTTTCTGATCCAGATAGGGATTGCTGAAAACTTTGAAAATGATTTGGTCCAGAAGTTCCCGGGTCATAAGCCCGCCACTACCGTGCCCCAAACTGATGTTATCAAATCCTAAGTCGGAAATATCCATGTAGTAAAATTACAGTTAAGAAATTAAATTGCTGGAGAAGTGATAATAAGCAGCACAGGCTCCTTCCGAGGATACCATAGGCGCCCCCAGTGGATTCGAAGGATTGCAAGTAGTACCAAACTGACTGCATTGATGTGGTTTTTTAATACCCCGTAAGATTTCACCTGCAATACAATCAGGGTTTTCCTGAGCTTTAATCGCCCCTATCCCAAATTTGGATTCAGCATCAAATGCCTTGTATTGTTGTTTTAAAACATAGCCACTATTTGGGATGGTTCCAATGCCTCTCCATTCCCGATCGCCAACTTCGAATACATTCTGTATCACTTTTTTGGCGGCTACATTGCCTTCTTCCCTGACTACTCTGGCATACTGGTTTTCAACCTCATACCTGTCCTCTTCGAGCTGCTTTACAGCCATATAGATACCCTGTACCAGATCCAGGGGTTCAAAACCGGTAACTACAATAGGTATTTTGTATTTCTCTGCCAGGGGGTAGTATTCCTCTAAGCCCATAATAGCACAGACATGCCCCGCTCCCAGGAATGCCTGTATGTTGCAGAGCTCATCGTCCAGAATGCCTTCCATAGCAGGAGGAACAAGGACATGGGACACGAGAATGGAATAATTGGTAAGTCCTTCTTTTTTTGCATGAAGTACGGATAAAGCATTGGCGGGGGCGGTAGTTTCAAAACCTACGGCAAAGAAGACCACTTCTTTGTCCGGATTCTGCCGTGCAATTTGTACTGCCTCTAAAGGGGAATACAGGATGCGCAAATCCCCTCCTTTGGCTTTTGCTTCAAGCAAACTTTTCTTGCTGCCGGGCACACGTACCATATCGCCAAAAGAACAGACAATGATACCGTTTTCCAGTAATTCAACTGCCTTGTCTATCAGGTTCATTGGGGTGACACATACCGGGCAACCGGGTCCGTGTATCATTTGAATATGCTCCGGAAGCAAATCAAGGATACCATTTTTAACCAAACCATGTGTTTGTCCCCCGCAAATTTCCATGATATTCCATTGCCTGGTGGCAGTTGCCGCTATGAGTTTAAGGTAACCCTTAGTAGCTTCCAGATCCCGGTATTCATTTAAATATTTCATGATTTATTCAGTTCTCCCTGCAATGAAGATAGTAGCTTATCTGCCCAAAGGAAATATTCTCATCATTCGGACTCAAGTTACGATTAAAATAAAGTTTATACCTATTGCCGGCCAATTCTATCAGCATATCAATGAGTGTGGTATTTTGGAAAACCCCGCCACTGAACGCTAATTTCCTGGTGTTATGCTTGCTTGCCATCTCAAAAATAAGACTGGCCAGGGTAAAGAGGAAATTATTGATCAGGATATTCCTGGGTACCCCGTTCTGATAGTCCATATACAAGTTATGCATGAGCCTTTTAGCATGTATTTTACCGGAGTCGGAAAGTGAGGCATAGGACCTACAGGTATTCAAATCGTATTGGATAATGCAGTTTTCCAATAAGATAGCTGCTTCTCCCTCATAGGTGTTGTAATCGCATATACCCAAGAGTGAAGCCACCGCATCAAACAGTCGGCCCACAGATGATGTTTTAAGCTTGTTCTTCTGCCTGATTGCTTGATAAATGTGCTTCTCCTCATTGGTGAACTTTTTGTCCAGAACATCCTTCATGCTTTCGTCGGCAAGAGAAAAAAGCGAAAGCCTTGGTTCCCGTGCCATCTTATCCCCGGCAAGCCAGTCGAAATATTCAAAATGCCCAACACGATCCATGCATCCGGATTGATAGCTGAAAAATTCTCCACCCCAAATATGACCATCATCACCATAACCAGTCCCATCCCAGATGATCCCCATAATAGGCTCATCAGATCCATAAAGGTCGTGCTCTCCCAATACTGATGCAAAATGTGCCTTATGGTGTTGGATATGCACGGGATTTACCCCAAGTTTTATCCCTAATTCCACACCGTACTGAGTGCTCTGGTATTCAGGATGTGCATCCACCAAAATAGTGTCTGGTTTTTGCTCAAATATTTCCATAAACCGGTTGGCTGTTTGCGTAAACCTGTTGTAGACGTCGTAGTGATCCAGGTTACCCAGGTACTGGCTCAGGTAAACATAGTCATTAGGGAGAAAACCTAGAGTGCTTTTTAAATGCCCCCCCATTGCCAGGATCTTATCATTTCCAGAATATTCCCTTCCAAAATAATTGGGGGCATAGCCGCGAGCGCGCCTGAAGATCACCTCATGTTCAAACTTGCTGCTGTACTTCACTACAGAATCATCCTGGGGATTGCTAATAGACAAATTGTGATGCACAAAATAATCAGCTACGTTCTGAAGGGTCTTATAACACTCCTCATTGTCACTGATAATAGGGGAACCGTGAAAATTACCACTGGTGGCTACTATGGGCATAGGAATGACCTCTGCCAGAAGTTGCAATATACCTGTGTAGGGCAACATAATTCCCAGTTGATTTAAATTGGGAGCGAGTTCCTCAAGAGCAAGGCCGCCGCGGTAATTTTCTTTGGGTATAATTACAATGGGTCTTTCCGTGGATGAAAGCGTTTCAATGTGTTTTTTAGTAGTCTTTAGCTGTTTTTGCAGCAGCTCAATACTGGGATATAGGATGGCAAAAGGTTTATTGGGTCTGTTTTTTTTATCCCTTAGTTTTTGAACAACTGTTTTGTTGGTTGCATCGCAGCAAAGCAAATAGCCGCTGGTATTTTTTATAGCGATTATTACCCCATCCATTAAAAGACTTCCAATTTTTTCAAAGAGCCCGGCTTCCGCATATTGCTGAATTACTCCCTTGTTGTCCGTTAGTTGTAAACTTATTCCGCATTTTGCACAGGAATTGGTTTGAGAGTGAAAGCGCCTGTCCAGAGGATCGGTATATTCCCTTTCACAATCGCTGCACATAGCAAATTCAACCATGCTGGTATGGTCCCTTTCGAAAGGAAAAGTATTGGTTATGGCCCATCTCGGGCCGCAGTTTACACAGGTAGTAAAGGGATAGTTATTACGCCGGTTTTCCGATTCCAGGATCTCCCTGCTACAGTCCGTGCATATGGCAAAATCAGGAGTTAATTGTAGATTTAATCTACTTCCTTTCCGGGAAGGGATTATTTGAAAGTCTTTGTGATCCTGAAGTGCTATTTCCTCTGCGGAATGCGTGTTTATTCGCGATACTTTGGGTGGATTTTCAATCAACTGTTCAATAAAAGACAGGATACTCTTTTCCCGGCCGGTCAAATAGATAATTACTCCTTCTTCATTGTTGGATACCGAACCATTTAGGCCAAATTGATTGGCTAACACGTACACATGAGGCCGGAAGCCAACGCCCTGTACTTGCCCGGTAATTATTACTTTATAGGTTTTAACCATTAGATTATCTGTCATCTGAAGGAAAAACAGACGAATTTAGGAAAATTAAGAATGCGACTTTTTAGTGCCCTTACAATAATAAATAATAAATCCTGGCAATTGTGAATTAATTCCAATCCGGGGAAACTCAAATCACTAACTTAGTCCCAAATTAAAGCTACAGCCAATGCACGAAATGTCCATTGCCATAAGTATTGTCAAAATAGCCGAGGAGGAGGCTAAAAAAGCAAAGGTTAGGCACTTTGCGGCCATTGATCTGGAGATAGGCACACTGGCCGGTATTGAATTTGATGCTCTGGATTTTGTCTGGGAGGCTGCAGTGCAACAGACAGTTCTGGAAAAGGCGGAAAAGCGGATAATAAAAATCCCGGCTAAAGCCCGTTGCGCAGATTGCGACCAAGCGTATTCCCTTTCGTTTGTATATGATGCCTGTCCCTCTTGTGGTAGTTACAACAAGAATATACTTCAGGGAAAAGAACTTCGGGTGAAAAGCCTTGAGGCGTTTTAATATAACCTACCCAACCAGAATCATCAGTATTCTCATTGCCGTTTTCCAAAAGTCTTCCGGAGTGTAACCCTCCGTCATCTACCTTAGAAAATATCCACAAAGTATGACGGATATCATTGTTTTTCCCCTATTTCCATACTACTTTCTAGCCAAATATAAAT
>JABDRK010000026.1 GCA_013041785.1 Eudoraea sp. | reverse complement strand
TGATTAAGGCGGCACGGGTTTGGGGTGGTTCTACCTCCCAGGGGAAGGCGTTTGGATTTCTAGATGGAGGCCGTGGACTTGTCGGCGCCCTCTTCGGAGCCCTGGGGGTGTTTGTGTTTTCTGTCTTCCTGACCTCTGAGCTTGGAACAGCCAGCATATCTGAAAGCCGGGCCGCTTTCCGGCAGGTAATCCTGGTTTCCTCTGGCATAGTAACAATTGTTGGGGTACTGGTCTGGTTTTTTATGAAATTGGACCGGGATATTGAAAAGAAAATCGTCCTGGATCGGATCACCCTATCCCAGGTCAGGGAGGTCCTGCGCCTGCCCTCCGTGGGCCTGTTGATGATCATCGTCCTCTGTGCCTATGTAGGCTACAAAATCACGGACGTATTCTCCCTATATGCCCAGGATGTGATGTTGTACGATCAGGTACAGTCTGCACAGGTGGGTACTTTCCTCCTGTTTTTCCGTCCGGTGATTGGTGTTTTTATTGGGATATTAGCAGACCGTACCCAAACCACCCTCTGGTTGCTGATTAGTTTTGGGGTAAGCTTTTTTGGCGCCCTTTTGTTTGCCACAGGGATTATATCAGCTTCGGCCACAGCCCTGTTTTTTATATCTATTTTGGTGGTGGCCACCGGAGTGTATTCGGCACGTGCCCTGTATTTTGCCGTGATGGAAGGGGGGAAAATCCCGCTGTTGCTCACCGGGACGGCTGTGGGCCTTATTTCCCTGATTGGCTATACCCCGGACATCTTTGCAGGGCCTGTCATGGGTTACCTCCTGGATAATTCCCCCGGGGAAACCGGGCACCAGCACGTATTCTGGATGCTTGCGGTATTTTCATTAGCAGGAGGTATTGCGGCCTGGTTCTATTTCAGGATATACCGCAAACGGCATGGCGCTTAATTAAAACTTGACATAAAAAAAGCCATCCGTTAAAGATGGCTTTGTATTAGGTGGAGACAAATGCTTAGTCGATCAACTCAACATTTACTGCATTCATCCCTTTTTGTCCTTGTTCTACCGCAAATTTTACTTTGTCATTCTCGCGAATTTCATCGATAAGACCACTTACGTGTACAAATATATCCTCATCTGAATCTACGGGTTTAATAAAACCAAATCCTTTGGCGTTATTGAAAAATTTTACTGTTCCTTCTTGCATTACTTTGTATTTAATATTAATTATTCTTTTTATTGTTTGTATTATTTTACTCATTATTCTTTATTTATTTAAAACATTGCCCTCCTGTATTTAAGGGACAATGGATAGGGGTTAAAGGAGTTGGGATAAAGAGAAATATCTCGTATTGAAGACTGCTTTTTATGTATAACTGCGCCTAAACCCTATGTTTAGTTTATTATTATTTGCACCGGGGCTTAAAAAATGAAGAGAGCTAAAAAACTTAATCTGTGAAGACGAAATTGGTTGGGCTATCTGACTTTTTGTTAGGCAAAGATACTTTTTATTTTACCATCATCTCCAAATATTATGTTAAATGCTGGTTTTGAGAACATTAAGCTCCCAACACCCGGTTTGATTATTATATTACCTTTAATGGAATCCATCGACCAATAATTAAGTTTACATGAATATCGATCACTAACTATGGACTTGTGAAAACAAAAATGAACTGTGTAATGGGATCTGTGCCAGGTATACAGGCAATGGTTTCATTTTAGGGTAACGGTAGTGCATATTCTGGGCTGTAGGATCAAATATATTTAGGAAATTGTATCCCATACCGACTGTATAGTATGGGAAGATAACAAGACAACTTTATGATGAAATTCAACACAAAACTCCTTGCTTTATCGATGCTCTGCGTCGTACTGACCTATGGTCAGAGGCAGAAAGACTATCAACCAGCCCCACAGATCCTGGAAGCCAGGCAGTGGTTTACAGAAGCCAAATTTGGATTGTTTGTGCACTGGGGAGTCTACAGTATTTTGGGTGATGGCGAGTGGGTCATGAACAACCAGAACATCCCTATTGATGCCTATGAAAAACTGCCTGCATTTTTCAACCCCATTGGCTTTGATGCAGATGAATGGGTGAAAATGGCTAAAGATGCGGGCATGAAATATATTACCATTACAAGCCGGCACCACGATGGTTTTTCCATGTTTGATACCAAAGCCAGCACATACGATATTGTAGACAGCACGCCCTATGGAAAGGATGTATTAAAACAATTGGCCGATGCCTGCAGGAAAGAAGACATCAAGTTGTTTTTCTATTATTCGCTCCTGGATTGGCACAATGACGATTACTTTCCAAGGGGCAGAACAGGCAATAATATCCCGGGAAGGGGAAAGGGCGACTGGGATAAATACATAGCATTTATGAAGACCCAGCTCAGGGAGCTTTTGACCAATTATGGCGAGTTAGCAGGAATTTGGTTTGATGGGCACTGGGACCAAAAACAGTGGGACGGCAAAAAATTTGGAAAGCTTCAGGTAGATTGGCACTATGATGAGATCTATAAATTGATTCATGAGCTGCAGCCCCATTGCCTTATTGGCAACAATCATCACCTGGCGCCCATTGAAGGTGAGGATTTTCAAATGTTCGAGAAAGATCTCCCGGGAAAGAACACTACAGGTTGGGGTACTTCAGCTACGGACATTGGTCAATTACCCTTAGAGGTCTGCGAGACCATCAACGGATCATGGGGCTTCAATCTTCAGGATCGAAAACATAAATCCAGGAAAGAACTCATCCACTATATGGTAAAAGCAGCTGGCTATGGGAGCAATCTTTTACTTAACGTTGGTCCCATGCCCAACGGAAAAATTCAGGAAGAACACAAAGAATCCCTGAAAGAAGTAGGAAAATGGATGCGTGAAAACGGGGAAACCATCTACGGTACTTCAGCGGGTCCCGTTCCACCATCCGAAAGAATGGCCTTTACCCAAAAAGGAAAAACGGTATACCTGCATATTCTCGATCAGAGCAATAAGGTGTTCATAGAAGATTTTGACCTGGAAATAAAAAGTGTAAAAAGCTTCAGGGACAAAACCGTTTTAAAACATCAGAAAAATGAATTTGGACTGTTGATCCAGGTTCCTGAGGATGAGCTGGATCCGGCAGACACCATTGTGGAAATAATTTTAAAATAAAAAGGCCTCCAAAAGTGTGATCTCTCGGAAGCCTTCCCATGTTTATTTAAGTTTTTCCTATTATTCTGTCTCCGGCATTAAAACACCCAGGAAATAATTTTCATCCAAATACTTTTGGGCAACTTCCTGAACATCCTTTGCCGTCAATTTGTCTAGTTTGGATTCCAGTTGCATCATACTTTCCAGGTTTCGGTTCTGTTGGTCCGCCCTCACTAAATTGGTCATCCAGAACCTATTGGTCTTCACATCTTCTTTATGCTTTACCATATAGGTCTCCTTCACTTTGGCCATGTCTTTAGGCAGCACACCCTCTTTTTTGATCTTTTCTACTTCGCCCAAAGCAGCGGCAACCAATTTGTCGACGTTCTCAGGGCCGCAGGGAAACGAAATGCTAAAAGTCAGGTTTGAGTAGGATATTTTACTCAAATTACCCCTTGCCCCAACAC
>JABDRK010000013.1 GCA_013041785.1 Eudoraea sp. | reverse complement strand
TTTCTTTCCGTTTTTCCCAAATGGAGAGAAAAACCGCAATGCCAGGCCCTTCTTTTTGAGCTATTCGCTGGGCTTCATCAAGTAAAAAATTCAAATAGGCATCAGAATCAGGGGCAAGTTTAAAACGCGCAATACCGTATTCGAGCGCATCGTAGGCATTCATATGTTGAAATTTTCCCCAGTCGAACCCAAATTTTGAAATCAGAAAATCCTGAAACAGCCCCAAATCATTTATTAATGACCATTCGCCTTTTTCTGTCCGTTGTCGGAGATAGCGCAGCATTTCGAATCGGGATTGAAGTTCATCGGGGCGCAGGCCATATTCTAATAAGGCAATGACAAATCGCACTTCCTCTGAGGAATTCAACAATAAAGTCTCTGAAGAAATCACAGGAATGCCTTTTGAGATTAAGTATTCCGCAGCCTGAATCCCGTGTTTGATTTTTCGGGTAAGTATACAGATGTCCTGATAGCGAAACCCCTGTTGTAAAACCTTTTGGATATAAGCTTCAATACATGCCCCATATTGGGTTTCAATTTCCTGATCCTTATTTTCAATAAACTCCAGGACCACCTGTCCGCCTTTCCGTTTGTTGGTTAGCTGCCCTTCTTGATTGTTGAACAGTGCTTCATAGTAGGGATTGCTGAGGATTGGGCTTGTAATCCTGAAAAACTCGTTGTTGAATTCAACGATCTTTTCGTGACTCCGGTAGTTTGTTGGCAGGAGGTGTATTTCTGGGGGTACCGTGAAAATATCAGTTGATGGATTCAATAGATTGAGAAACTGCTCGGCCTTTCCACCCCTCCAGCGATAAATAGCTTGCTTGGCATCTCCCACCAATAAAAGGGAACCCTTAAGGCCCGATTCGTCCTGTCCTTCCAGGGCATTGCTGATAAGGGGCACCAGGTTATTCCATTGCAATTCTGAAGTATCTTGAAACTCATCAATGAAGTAATGCCGGTATTTTTCACCAATACGTTCATAAATATACGGTGCCGGCTGATCCTTGATTTCGGCTGCAATAATACGATTGAAGGAAGAAATTGGGAGTAATTCCCGTTCATCGCATAACAGGTCGAGTTCTTGCTTTAGTGCCTTGAGGATGGCAAGTGGAACCAGGTTGCTGTATGCATTTTTAAAGCGGGCAGCTGCAAAGAAATGTGCCCTGATCCTTAAGAAATATTGTGCGAATTCTGATAACAATTCGTCCAAAATCAACTGCTTGTCCTCTGCGACCTTTTGGCTGTATAGCGGTTCATTTCCAAAGTTCTGTTTCCAGGCAGCATCAAAGTTCAGTCCTTGTTCACCGCGATATATCTGTTGAATGAATTTTGGAAAATATCCCCGTTTAAAATCCTGATCCGTTAACCCATGGGTTTCTATCAGGTCAAGAACTTCGCTGGCAGCATCCTTCATTTGTTTTTGCTCCTGACTAATTCGGGCGATTAACTTGGACTTCAACTGCTTGAAGTCTTTTGAAGTTTTGATTTGTAGCTTTTGGAGGGGTTTGAGGTGGTTTTCATCAAATAGGAGCATTCCTACCTCATTGAGATCGTAGCTTATATCCCAACTTTTGTCCTCTTCAATTTTTTCAAGGGAAAAATCTACCAGTGTTTGGGTCAGTTCCGGATCCTTTCCCGCTTTATCAAGGAGTCGCCCCACTACTTCCTGCATCAGCAAGTTTACTTCCAAGACGACTTCAAATTGAGAAGGAAGTTTGAGGTCCCGACTAAAGGTTCGAATCACCCTGTGGGTAAATTTGTCTATAGTAGAAACGTCAAAAAAGGCATAATTATGGAGAATGTAACGGAGCGTAGTCCGGGCCTGTTCATGTATAGTTTCCGGTGAACAAGACAATTCATCGCAGAGGCTAAGAAATAAGGGGTCTCTATTGGAAGAAGGGGGATGGGTAGAAAACTGGTAGAGACTACTCAGAATTCTTTGTTTCATCTCGGCAACCGCCTTATTAGTAAAGGTGATGGCCAGAATCTGCCTGAATCCCTGTTTGTTTCCAGGAGAAAGGATAATTTTCAGATACTCCTTTACAAGGGTAAAGGTCTTACCTGATCCGGCTGATGCATTGAAAATTTGAAAGGCCGTTTGCTGCACGTTTTTGATTTACAAAGTAAGGATTCTCAATTGGTTATTAACAATTTCTTATAGGAATATCTTCCCTAAACCTGTAAATTTGGGACAGAACTATATTTAACTAAAAACACAAAAAAATGGCTTTTCAATTACCTAATTTACCATATGCCTATGATGCTTTGGAACCGCATATTGATGCGAGGACCATGGAAATACATCACACCAAACATCACAACGGCTATACCACAAAATTAAATGCTGCAATTGAAGGTACTGATCTTTCCGGGAAGACGATTGAAGAAATAATGAAGGACCTGGATATGAGTAACGCTGCTGTTAGAAATAATGGAGGGGGCTTTTATAATCATGTTTTGTTTTGGGAAGTAATGTCTCCCAATGGAGGAGGAGCGCCTGATGGAGAACTGGGCCAGGCAATCGACGCTGCTTATGGGTCGTTTGAAAATTTCAAAGAGCAATTCAGCAGCGCAGCGGCAACAAGATTTGGATCAGGCTGGGCATGGCTCTGTGTTCACCCCGGAGGAAAGGTTGAGATATGCTCTACCCCAAACCAGGACAATCCTTTGATGCCTGGAGTGGGCTGCGGTGGGCACCCCATATTGGGCATTGATGTTTGGGAACACGCGTATTATTTGCATTATCAAAACAGAAGGCCTGATTATATCCAAGAATTCTTCAGTGTAATTAATTGGGCGAAGGTGGCAGCGTATTATGCGGAGAATAAGTAGGGATACCCTTATATGTAATTAATTAAAGCGCGACCTAATTCAGGTCGCGTTTTTTAATAGAAAAGGGTAGAGAAGCCTCTACCCTTTTCGTCCCAAATCTTACCATAAACTTAACCTACTTATGCTATGGCAGTACTAAATTACTGATATTGTGAGAAATAACAAAAATTATAAGAATTTTTTAATCCATTTCTTACAAGAAATGTTTTGAGGGAAAGGGGTTTTTGGGATCAGGTACTCTTCTAATACCTTGATTTTCAGAAATAAAAAAGGCGAGATATTTCTCGCCTTTTTTCCCCAAATCTTACCATGAACTTAACCTACTTATGCTATGGTTCTCCAAAAATATACGATTGATTCGCCAGGAAAAAAGGTTTTGGATAAAAGCCTGTTTAATTGGATGAACTACCAGCACCGGAAGGAAACCTTATAAAACATGAGGAAATGTCGTACAGGGTTT
>JABDRK010000437.1 GCA_013041785.1 Eudoraea sp. | reverse complement strand
GCCAGGATGAAAATGTAGATACTATCCAGGTTCCTTGCGATAAGATCTAACCATTCATTCATAATTGAAAATTATTTTTTTCGGATTTCCCCGTTGTGAACAATAAGGGTTTCATCGGTAATTTCTTCTTCCAGATCCCATTTAAATTCCCCATTTTCCGTGAGGTGCTTGAGGAAATTAAACATATTCTTGGCGTATAAATCACTGGCATTGGTGGATACACTTTCAGGCGCAATGGTGGTGCCTACAATTGTGATTCCATTCTTTACCACGGTTTTGTTCATTTTGCTGACCTCACAATTTCCACCCTGAGCTGCCGCCAGATCAATGATAACGGCCCCGTTCTTCATCTGCTTAACCTGTTCTTCTGTAATTAAAACCGGGGATTTCCTTCCAGGGATACCCGCGGTGGTAATCACAAGGTCTGATGTAAATAAGGTATCGTTTATAGCCTGTCGCTGCTTCTCAGCATAATCTTCAGAAGCTTCACGAGCGTAACCGTCATCTGACTTACCCTCTTGGCCATTTACCATTATAAACTTAGCGCCCAGGGATTCTGCTTCTTCCTTGGTTTCCGGCCTAATGTCTGTTGCGGTCACTATGGCTCCCAATCTTTTGGCTGTGGCTATGGCCTGGAGTCCGGCAACCCCCACCCCATAGATAAATACCTTGGCCGGCTTAATGGTACCTGCAGCGGTCATCATCAGCGGTAATATCTTTTTCATCAGGTATGCCCCCAGGATTACCGCCTTATATCCGGCAAGGTTACTTTGAGAACTCAGTACGTCCATTTCCTGCGCCCTCGAAATTCTGGGTATGGCATCCATGGAAAAAGCTGAGGCCCCGGTTGCGGCAATTGCTTCGATAAACTTAGGATTGGATTTGTGGAATAACTGACTGATCAGCACCTGCCCTTTACGAACCAGCTTCAGATCATCTTCATCGAATGGATTTATTTTGATAAGGACATCGGCATCCCTGAAAACAAGGGCCCTCTCTTCAACTGCAGCGCCTGCTTCCCGGTAATAGGTGTTCCTGAAAGAAGAGTCGCTACCGGCATCCTCTTCTACCATTACCTTGAATCCTTTATTAATAATTTGCTGAACAATTCTAGGGGAAATGGAAACGCGCTTTTCGCCTTTTTGTGTTTCCTTCAGAATGCCTATGATCATATTTTCTTATGGTTTCGGGTTGAACAAGACTTATTCTGTAACGGGTCATGAAATTAAAACTATTAATTTGAATAGTTTATGATATTTATCACAATATATGGGGATTTTTATTGCGATAAACAGACATTTATGTCAGCAATAAATGTCCGTAATACGCAATATTCCGTTTTGTGGCTAAGAACCTGGTAGTAGTCTTATTCCTGATTAAAGTCATAGGATTTGTTCTGCGCTAACCGTATTCTGCGCAAGACATATTTCAATTGCCTATGATGCAACTATATGCACTTAGAAGATGCGTTCTGCTGGCATTTCTCCTTTTGCTCACCTCCTTTTCCTGTGACAAGGGGGATGCCATTATTGTACCCGAGCAAGGGTTTGACTGGCCGGACAATGAACGCCCCTACTGGCCTACAACAGGATGGGAATCAGCTTTCCCTGAATCAAAGGGAATCGACCTTCAGAAATTGAATGTAGCTCATGATTTTGCCCAGAACGATGAACTTATGAGGGCTTTGTTGGTGGTAAAAGAAGGTTATTTGGTTGATGAGAAATACTACAGAGAAGGTGGTCCGGATGCCAGTACTAACCTTTGGTCGGTGACCAAAAGTGTTGCTTCAGCAGTTTTGGGAATAGCAAAGGAAGAGGGTGCTTTTAGTAGTACGGATCAACTAATGGGTGAACTGCTGCCCGACTATCCTGAATTTAATGATATTAGCCTGCATCATGCTTTAACGCATACAACCGGACTGCACTGGAACGAGGAAGGACCAGGATGGGTAGCATGGGTTTTTTCAGACGACTGGGTGGCAGCAGCCCTGGAACGCGGACAAAATCATCCTGCCGGTAAACGCTTCTATTACAGCTCTGGAAATTCTCAGTTCCTTACAGCCCTTATCTACTATCGAACAGGACAAGGTCCTGGAATACTAGCCAAGGAAAAACTTTTTGATCCTATGGGCATTGATTTTAATCCACTCTCCACTCCCCACGACTATACCACATGGAATGATTACATGATCCCATTGCCACAAAGCTGGCAGCAAAGCCCCAGGGGTATTGAAATTGGCGGATTTGGACTTTTTCTTACGGCAAGGGACATGGCTAAAATCGGATATCTGTACCTGAATCAGGGGAGATGGGAAGATCGCTATCTAATCAATCCGGATTGGATTAAAAAGTCTTTAAAGGACCATGAAACCAATATCTATGGCCAATATAGCTATGGGTATCATTGGTGGCTGACCAATCTTGCCGGGGAAGCTGCATTCCTTGCCAGTGGATTTGGCGGACAAATCATAGGCGTAGTTCCTGCCCTGGATCTGGTTGTAGTACTCAAATACGAAGCTGAAAATCCCAGGCATCCAAAA
>JABDRK010000435.1 GCA_013041785.1 Eudoraea sp. | reverse complement strand
GGAGATTTACGCATTACTGAGCGAAGCAATCCAGACAACTTATGGAGACTAGTTATAAACAATATTTAAAGAACATCACCACCTTCATCTTCGATGTGGATGGTGTGTTTACAGACGGCATGGTACTGATCACTACGGATGGTGAACTATTGAGAAAAATGAATATTCAGGACGGCTATGCAGTAAAAACAGCACTCAAAAAAGGCTACAGGGTATGTATAATCACCGGAGGCACTAACGAAGGGGTCCGGAAACGGTTTAAAGGTCTTGGGGTTACCGATATTTACCTCGGTGCCGATCGCAAGGAAGAATCTCTGGACGAATACCTGGAATTATATGAGATCAACCCTGAACAGGTGCTGTATATGGGTGATGATCTGCCAGACTTTCCCTGCCTGCAAAAAGTGGGCCTGCCTGCCTGTCCGCAAAATGCGGTTCAGGAAGTAAAAGCGATTAGCAAATATGTCTCCCCAAAAGCCGGAGCTGAAGGCTGCGTACGGGATGTCATTGAACAGGTCCTAAAAGTCAGGGGCGACTGGCAGGATAATTTCAGTGCCGCGAACGACTAGGGCCATGCTGGAGGAAAAACTGAAGGCGTATCGCATTATCCTGGCTTCGGGTTCCCCGCGAAGGAAGGAGTTGTTAGCGGAAATGGGGCTATCCTTTGAGTTGCGTTTAAAAACAGTTGAGGAGTCCTATCCAGATCACCTGAAAGGAGAACAAATCCCAAGCTATCTGGCCAAAAAAAAGGCGCAATTATATCAGGGCGAATTAAAGGCCAATGAGATTCTCATTACCGCAGATACCGTAGTGTGGCATATTGATTCTTCTCTGGAGAAACCTGGAAACCGGGAGGAAGCCTTTGAAATGTTACAGGCCCTATCGGGCAACTGGCACGAGGTAATCACTTCCGTCTGTATCTGTACGAAGGATAGCACCCAGCTTGTTTCTGACCTTACCCGCGTCAAGTTTGCCGACTTATCACCGGAAGAAATTGCTTACAATATTGATAAATACCAGCCTTTTGACAAAGCCGGGGCCTATGGCATTCAGGAATGGCTGGGCCTTGTTGGCATTGAGGAAATTGCAGGCTCCTACACTAATGTGGTTGGCTTACCCACACAAAAACTTTACAAAGCGCTGACAGAGCGCTTAGACCAGGCAGAATCGCAGTAATTGTTTTGCTGACTGTAGTTTAGTCTTAGACATGTATGTGTTCAGCATATTCGACTTTTGGTGCCGGGGCTAAGCGTTTCTTTAACCCTTTAAACATGCCCTGCTGCATAATAAAATGGGCCGGTTCCATGAAAAAATAAAAAATCAACTTTCCTTTTAATGAAGGTTGAGCTACCTGAAGCCGTGTAAAAAGACGGGTTTGATTTTCATCAATAGGTTCAAGAATAAAAGACCATACACCACTGGGTTTAGTGTCGGGATCTTCCGGGCCATATATAGCAAAAACCAATTCTTTGGGTGATTTAATTTTTTCGACTCTTGTTATTGGGAATAGATTATTTCGTCTTGGATGACTCATCCACATGGTATCACCCACATTCAGATCCTGCCATTCCGGATGAATATGATCTGCATTGTGGAGATCCATGCCCAAAATTGACTCAATCCGGTTGTAGGAGTAAAAAGCTGCTTTACTCCATCCCATCTGAACTAACCACGGCCATATGTCCTCCGGGCAAGCATTTAAGTTAACAGCCATAGTTGAGCGAAACGGTTTTGGGCGAATTATTTCATCTCCCGCTAATCTTTTGCCAGTTTCATTTTTTGTAACCCCCCTTCTTAACATTTTGGGTCGAATTACAAAATGGTAAATGATCATTACGGCAGCAATAATGGCCAGGGTTATGTAGAAGGTTTTCATAGTTTCGTTTTGGAGTTAAATCTTAATTATGCTTTAGGAAAAATCCTATTTGTAAAAATAGAATAGTCCGGATGCTTTGTAAATGATCAGCGTCACCTCAAGCAGAATAAAGGGGATTACAGTCATGGCCCGCTTTCGAAATTCAATAAATTACCTAGGCATTTTGCTCTCATGGCAATGCTGCGGGGTAACCTTCCCTAAAGCTTTTCAAAACATTATGGGATATCGCTTAATGCTTACCAGAACATGTTATCAGACTTGTCATAAAGTCATCAAATCGCTTGTTAAAGAAGTGCAAAATACCTCCTGAGGGAACCTATTCTTGCTATATTTGGTTACCAACTAACGAATCAGCATATGCGAAAGCCTTTCCTTTTATTGCTGGGATGCTTTTTAGTGCTCACAGCAACAATTGCTCAGGCACCAAGAAAATACACTTCATCAGAGTCTTATCAACTACTTCAGAAAATCAATTTTCTGGGTTCTGCACTTTATATTGCTGCCCATCCTGACGATGAAAATACCCGGTTAATTTCCTACCTGTCTAACAAGGTTAATGCCCGAACAGGATATTTGTCAATAACCAGGGGCGATGGCGGTCAAAACCTCATCGGTACAGAGCTCCGCGAACTATTGGGTGTACTGCGCACCCAGGAATTACTGGCCGCCCGCAGGGTCGATGGCGGGGTACAATTTTTTACCCGCGCTAATGATTTTGGGTACTCCAAACACCCAAACGAAACACTTCGCATATGGGACAAGCAGACTGTACTCGGGGATGTGGTTCGTATCATTCGTGATTTTCGCCCGGATATTATTATCAACCGTTTCGACCACAGAACCCCGGGATCCACTCACGGGCATCATACTTCCTCTGCAATTCTGAGCGTGGAGGCATTTGACCTTTCCGGTAAGGCTACAGCATTTCCGGATCAGTTGGAATCCAGGCAACCCTGGACGCCGAGAAGGCTGTTTCACAATACCTCATGGTGGTTCTACGGCAGTCCGGAAAATTTTGAGAAGGCCAACAAAGAAAATTTCCAAAAACTAGACATCGGAGCCTATTATCCCATGTTGGGGAAATCTAATAATGAAATTGCCGCTAAAGCCAGCAGCCAGCACCTGAGTCAGGGTTTTGGCCGACTTTCTGTACGCGGGTCACAGCCCGAGTATGTAGAATTGCTGAAAGGAGACCTTCCGAAAAACGAGCAAGACCTTTTTGAAGGTATAGATACGAGCTGGTCCAGGGTTTCGGGCGGAGAAGCGATTGGCAAGATCCTAACTAATGTAGAGGCTAACTTCAATTTCGTGAATCCTGCGATACACTTGCCTGATCTTCTTCAGGCCTTTGATTTGATCCAACAACTTGAAGATGATCACTGGAGGGCCATCAAATCCGGGCAGATAAAAGAATTGATTACCGCTGTGTCCGGCCTGTACCTTGAGGCTACAGCCTCAGATCCCGTGGCCAATCCGGGGAGTTCAGTCACGCTGAACATTGAAGCGGTTAACAGAAGTAATGCGGATATGCAACTGGTTTCAGTAGCCATTACCGATAAAACTTCAGTTTCCAAAAATCAGGAATTGGGCTACAACGAAAAAGTGGTCTTTAAAATGGATGCCAGCATCCCCGAAAGGACCCCCTATACCAGCCCATACTGGCTTTCAGAAAAAGGGACTTTAGGCATGTATAAGGTAGCGGACCCTGCATTGATCGGAAGGCCAGTAACTCCAAGGGCGCTCACAGCAACTTTCAACCTCACTATTGAAGGAAGACCAATATCGTTTAAAAGAGCCGTGGTATACCGGTTTTCCGAACCGGACAAAGGGGAACTATATGAACCCTTTGAGGTTCTTCCCGAAGCCACAGCGCGCTTTGAGGACAAGGTGCTGATTTTCAACAATGGAGAACCCAGGGAAGTGCCGGTATCCATAATGGCTCATAAGGACAATCTGGAAGGAGAGATTGAGCTATGCACGGGCAGCGGCTGGCAGGTTGAACGGAACAAACAGAAATTTTCAATTTCAAAAAAAGGGGAAGAAGCCTCCATTACCTTTATACTTACGCCACCTGAAAACGAAGACGAAAACTATATCAGCCCAATAATCCGAATAAATGGTAAAGCACTTACCTATCAACTGGAGGTTATCCCCTACCCGCATATCCCAAAACAATCTGTATTAATGCCCGCTGAGGCCAAGGTTGTGCGACTTAATTTAGAGAAGGCAGGCCGAAATATTGGCTACATAAAAGGGGCGGGAGACGAAGTGGCAAAAAGCCTGGAACAGATCGGGTATACCGTTGAACGTATTGAACCGTCGACCATCCAAAAGCTGAATTTGGATGCCTTTGACGCTATTGTGGTCGGCATCCGTGCGTATAACGTTTCTGATGAACTTAAACTAAAACAGCCTTTACTTTTGGAATATGCTAAAAACGGAGGCACCCTTATTCTGCAATACAATACCGCGGGAAGGAGAGACCGGCCTTTTGAGGAACTGGCCCCCTACCCACTAACCTTATCCCGAGACAGGGTAACAGACGAAAACTCAGAGGTAAGCCTGATAGCTCCTGACCACCCCATCGTTAACTTCCCGAATACGATCAGTCAAAAGGATTTTAAAGGCTGGGTACAGGAACGCGGATTGTATTTCCCCAACCAATGGGATAATCGTTTTACCCCGGTTTTATCGATGAATGATGAAGGGGAAAG
>JABDRK010000434.1 GCA_013041785.1 Eudoraea sp. | reverse complement strand
AGAGCAAATAGACCTACTTCGCGAGAGAACACGAATTGAAAATGAAATACAAAGGGTTGGTACTGGCATTTTTGCTATGTATCGGGGTATCCTGTACGAAAGAAGAATCGGCTGATCCCCAATACACGGTCAATGAAAATGCCGTTCAGGTAGAGGCAGCACTTCTCGATGAGGTTAATTCCCATCGGGTTGCCCTTGGATTCAATGCCCTGGATTTCAGCCCTGTCGCTTATGAGTATGCCAATGCCCATAACGACTATATGATAGCAACCGGCAACTTAAATCATGATAATTTCAGCTCCAGGGCCTCCAATATTGCTGCTGAAGCCAACGCAGAATATGTTTCAGAAAATGTTGCCAAGGACTACCCTTCGGCACAGGCAGCTTTTCAGGGATGGCTGGAAAGTCCCAATCACAGGAAAACCATGGAAGGGGACTTTACACATACGGCAGTTAGTGTAAAACAGGATTCTCAGGGAAACTACTACTACACCCAGCTTTTCTACCGTTAGGAAACGCTACAAACCATTTTGATTTTGTAATTTTAAATTGCAGAGGTTGGCTCTTATAAAGTCCGCTATCTGCCTATAAAGAAGCGCAAAACATTATGGCAATTCAACCCCCATTTAACCTTCTTCAGTGGATTGATGAAAATCGGGATACCCTGAAACCCCCGGTAGGCAACAGGAACCTGTACAAAGATGCAGGAGATTATATCGTAATGGTGGTAGCCGGACCCAATGCCCGGAAAGATTACCATTATAACGAAACCGAAGAATTATTTTACCAGCTTGAAGGGAATATCGAAGTACATATACAGGAAGATGGCCAAAAGAAAACATTTCAACTGGGCCCTGGAGACCTCTACCTGCATCCTGCCTCCATCCCCCATTCGCCTGTGCGACATGAAGGATCCATAGGCCTTGTGATTGAGAGAAAACGAGATCATCTCAACATCAAAGATGGGTTGATTTGGTATTGCGACAACTGCAACCACAAGCTTTATGAAGCCTACTTTGAATTGCATGATATTGAAAAAGACTTCCTTGGCCATTTTGAGACGTTCTACGGTTCCAGGAAACTTAGGACCTGCGAAAATTGTGGGACTGTGATGGAAGCCGATGAACGTTTCGTAGCAAAGCCCTGACATAGGATGAGTATATTCATAACAGCTCTGATCGTTGCCATTGCCCTTATGCATTTGTATTTTCTTTGGCTGGAAATGTTTGCCTGGACCAGCAGGGGAAGAAAGGTTTTCAAAAGCTTACCTCAAGAGCTGTTTGAGCCCACAAAAACACTCGCTGCCAATCAGGGACTTTACAATGGGTTTTTGGCCGCTGGCTTGCTCTGGAGCACTTTTATTTCAGATCCTCCCTGGCGTACCAATATTGCCCTTTTCTTTTTGGCCTGTGTGGCCATTGCGGGGATTTACGGCGGAATCTCAGCGGACAAAAAGATATTCTTTGTTCAGGGGATACCGGCACTTATCACTATTCTGTTGATCCTATTTTTATAGGACTACAGGTTTAAAATCTACCACATTTCCACAAGGTGATCAGCTCGATTATTCGTAGCTTTGCAGCAGAATTAATCTCACCTTAATCGTATATATCATGGCAGTTATCACACTGGATTCCGAAATTCAGGAAGCCCTGCATCAACTGGGCATAAAAGAAACAAATTATGGAACTTCTACAGGATCTAATCATTTTGGTTCAGGCGAATCCTTATCCTCATATTCACCTGCCGACGGGGTCCTGATCGGAAGGGTCACCGGTACCTCAAAAAAAGATTACGAAAAAGTTATTGAAGCCGCTACTGAAGCTTTTAAAACCTGGCGTATAATGCCAGCTCCGCAGCGTGGTGAAATTGTGAGGCAATTTGGGGAGAAGCTCAGGGAACTTAAAGAACCCCTCGGCAAACTGGTGTCCTATGAAATGGGCAAATCCTACCAGGAAGGCCTGGGGGAAGTTCAGGAAATGATCGATATCTGCGATTTTGCGGTGGGTCTTTCCAGACAGCTCCACGGATTAACCATGCATTCTGAAAGACCTTTACACCGAATGTATGAGCAATACCATCCTCTTGGTATAGTTGGTATTATTTCTGCTTTTAACTTCCCGGTAGCCGTATGGGCCTGGAATACAGCCCTGGCCTGGGTGTGCGGTGATGTCTGCGTCTGGAAGCCTTCTGAAAAAACACCTATATGCGGTATTGCCTGTCAAAATATTATTGCAGAAGTGCTAAAACAAAATAACCTTCCCGAAGGTATCTCCTGCCTTATTAATGGAGATTATCGCGTAGGGGAATTTATGACGCAAGACAAAAGAGTGCCGTTAATTTCTGCTACAGGTTCAATCAGAATGGGAAAAATTGTAGCCCAGGCCGTAGCAGCACGCTTGGGTAAATCCCTTCTGGAATTAGGTGGCAATAATGCCATCATCGTAACTCCGGAGGCCGATATTAAAATGACAGTAATCGGAGCTGTTTTTGGTGCCGTAGGAACTGCGGGTCAACGCTGCACTTCTACACGGAGGCTGATCATACACGAAGACATTTACGATAAAGTAAAAGAAGCCCTTGTTTCGGCTTATGGACAACTTCGAATTGGCAATCCTCTGGACCAAAACAATCATGTAGGGCCGCTTATAGACAAGGGTGCCGTGGACCTCTACCTCAAAGCACTGGTAAAAGCAGAAGAGGAAGGTGGAAAAATACTGGTCCCCGGAGGCGTTCTTGATGGACCGGGGTACGAAAGCGGTTGTTATGTAAAGCCCGCCATAGTGGAAGCAGATAATTCATTTGAGATCGTTCAGGAGGAAACCTTTGCTCCCATCCTGTATTTAGTAAAATACAGCGGGGAGGTAACCAATGCCATTGCTATACAAAACGATGTGGTTCAGGGCCTTTCCTCTGCTATTATGACCAATAATCTCCGGGAGGCCGAAGCATTCCTCTCTGCTACCGGGAGTGATTGCGGTATTGCCAACGTCAACATCGGTACTTCAGGTGCGGAAATCGGAGGTGCTTTTGGAGGCGAAAAAGAAACAGGAGGTGGACGTGAATCTGGTTCTGATGCCTGGAAGATCTATATGCGCCGACAAACAAACACTATTAACTACAGCACGGAGCTTCCACTGGCACAGGGGATCAAATTTGATCTCTAGCCGGTGCACAGCAGGCAGAATGCTGCACTATCCCATAAAGTAAGCCGCTGTTGTTGAGTAATAATAACAGCGGTTTTTTTATACCTGCTTCCCTGCTCCATAAAATAAAGATGCCAAGCACTTACCCTTACTATACAAAGGGTAAAATCCAAAGAAAAGGAATTTCAACCGGCTTTCCGGGCTTTTCAAGGGTTTCCAATATAGCGCTTAATATGATTTTGAGATTTTTTTATACCTTATGAGGCACAACTAACCAAATTAAACCACATCAAATGGAAAATTCAAATCTCACCTATTGGTTACTCCTAATGGCGGTCTGTATTATTTGTTTCCTGATTGGCTTTTTACTTCGTGGG
>JABDRK010000431.1 GCA_013041785.1 Eudoraea sp. | reverse complement strand
TTTGCGATAAGCCACTCGGGCTTCCTCAAAGTTATTCTGTTCCATGTTGATTACACCGATATTGTAATGCAAATCTGCATTTTCAGGGGCCATTTCCGCTGCATCAGCCATCAAGGATTTAAACTTTTCTTTATCCCCAAGGCGATAATACAGGTTGGCTTCATTCAGAATCAGGTTCACATCATCCGGACTATCCGCACGTGCTTCTGTAAAAGCTGCTATCGCCTTATCGTCCTGCCCAAGCTGAGAATAGATCAAAGCAATATTCTTAACGATCTCAGCTCGTTTTGAAGGAGTCCTCTCATCTACAGGGTCTTTGTATTCCCCAGATTTAATCATGAGGTCGCGCTGGAATTGGTCCATATTCTCAACTTCACCGGTAGCAACATTGGTAGCTTTATACACCATGGTACTGCCATCGTAACCCATTTCCTTTAATTTGTTGTAATGCTCCAGGGCCATGTCATAATGCCCTCCGTTTACCGCACTACTGGCTGCAAAATAAAGATAGACGGTATCTTTGGGGCTCATGGTGTAGCTCATATGGAGTTTTTCAGCAGCATCCTTATAATTCTTGTTCTTATTGTCTTCTACTGCTGAATTAACCAGATCACTGGTCATTGCAACCATCAGCTGCTTAGTCTCAGCTGAGTATTTGGATTTTCCGCTTTGTTCTTCAGTACTGATAACCTTATTATAAGAGTTCGCTGCCTCCTTAAAAGCAGTATTGTCTCCCTTATTCGCCAGATCGGCATAAACCTTACCGCGGATAAAGTGGTATTGGGCCTGAACACGAGCATCAGCTCCTTCAATCATGCCGGCAATACTTTCCAATTGCGCCTTGGCCTCTGTAGTGGCCCCACTCTTTAAGGCTTTTTCAGCAGCCTTTAGTTCATTTTTTTGTGCAAAACCAACCACGGAAAAAGCCATAGTCAGTGCTATTAAAATTTTAGTCTTCATTTTTTGCATTAATTTTTGTATTAGTGTTTATTATCTGTTAATCCTTGTTTTCTTCCTGTTCGTTACTATCTGTATCAAGAGCTGTGCCATCTTCTGCTTGCACCTCAATATTCATGATAGCTGCATCGTCCAGATCGTCCTCATCCTTCATCACTTTGGCCACGGCGGCTATGGAATCATTCGCTTTGAGGTTGATCAATTTCACCCCCTGGGTGGCGCGTCCCATAGTCCTGAGATCCTCCACACTCATGCGGATGGCAATTCCGGATTTGTTGATAATCATAAGATCATCCGAATCCGAAACATTTTTAATGGCTACCAAACCTCCTGTCTTATCGGTTATGGAAATGGTCTTGACTCCTTTTCCTCCCCGGTTGGTGATGCGGTAGTCATCGATATTGGACCTTTTTCCGTATCCGTTTTGGGAAACGACCAAAATGTCGTCGTCAAAATTATGGACAGATACCATTCCTATAACCTCATCATCCTCGCCGGCAAGCGTAATTCCACGAACCCCTGAGGCACTTCTTCCCATAGGTCGGGTTTTGCTTTCTTCAAAACGGATGGCTTTTCCGGATTTCAATCCCAGAAATATCTGGCTGGTTCCGGTGGTGAGCTTGGCCTCCAGGAGTTCATCATCCTCCCTTATACCAATAGCAATAATTCCATTTTGTCTCGGACGGGAATACTGTTCCAGGGAAGTCTTCTTGACCACTCCCTTTTTTGTAGCCATAATAACAAAGTGGCTGTTTACGTATTCCTCATCTTTAAGGTCTTGCGTACAGATAAAAGCCTTGACCTTGTCGTCCTGCTCAATATTGATCAGGTTCTGGATAGCTCTGCCTTTGGAAGTACGGCTTCCTTCCGGTATTTCATAGACCCGCATCCAGAAACATTTCCCTTTCTGGGTGAAGAACAACATATATTGGTGGTTGGTCCCCACAAAAAGATGTTCCAGGAAGTCTTCCGTCCGGGTTGCAGACGCTTTTTGCCCTACCCCACCGCGGTGTTGAATCTTGTATTCAGTCAGTGGGGTACGTTTGATATATCCGGCATGGCTTATAGTAATGACCACCTGTTCATCCGGTATCATATCCTCTATACTCAGGTCGCCCCCGGCAAAATTGATTTCAGACCTGCGAACATCCCCGTATTTATCCTTTACCTCAAGCAGTTCCTCCTTGATAATTTCCATGCGTCGATCCTTATTTGCCAGGATATCCTTAAGGTCTGCAATGGTCTTTATTATTTCTTCGTATTCTGTGCGCAGTTTGTCCTGTTCCAGACCGGTAAGCTGACGCAGGCGCATTTCCACAATGGCCTTGGCCTGGATTTCGGAAAGTTTGAACTTCTTCATGAGGTTCTCCCTTGCCTCGTCTGCATTAGAAGATGCCCGGATCAGAGCGATAACCTCATCAATATTGTCGGAGGCAATGATCAACCCTTCAAGGATATGGGCGCGGTCTTCGGCCTTTTTAAGTTCGAATTTGGTACGGCGTACCACCACTTCATGCCTGTGGTCTACAAAATGCCCGATGATTTCCTTAATGTTCAGCAATTGCGGCCTCCCGTTGACCAGTGCAATGTTATTTACACTGAAAGAGGATTGCAGCGCTGTATACTTATAAAGAGTATTCAGGACAATATTGGGAATGGCATCACGCTTAAGGATATATACGATACGCATCCCTTTTCTATCAGACTCATCACGTATGGTAGAAATGCCTTCAATTTTCTTGTCATTGACAAGATCGGCGGTTTTCTTGATCATATCCGCCTTATTTACCTGATAGGGAATCTCGGTGACTACGATGGCCTCGCGTCCTCCTACTTCTTCAAAAGACGCTTTGGCACGCATCACCACTCGCCCACGGCCAGTATTAAACGCCTCTTTTACCCCGTCGTAACCATAGATGATCCCCCCGGTTGGAAAATCCGGGGCTTTGATATGTGTGATGAGCTCATCAATTTCAATATTGCTGTTGTCGATATAGGCAATGGTACCGTCAACTACTTCAGACAAGTTGTGCGGAGGCATGTTCGTGGCCATACCCACAGCAATTCCCGAGGCCCCGTTAATCAGCAGATTGGGTATGCGGGTAGGGAGCACAGTAGGCTCCTGCAGGGAATCGTCAAAATTAAGTTGATGATCAACCGTATCCTTGTCAATATCGGAAAGCATTTCATCCGCGATCTTGCGCATTTTTGCTTCCGTATAACGCATGGCTGCCGGGCTGTCTCCGTCAATAGAGCCGAAGTTACCCTGGCCATCAACCAGCATGTATCGCAGGCTCCACTCCTGGGCCATACGCACCATGGTATCATAAACCGAGGTGTCCCCATGCGGGTGATATTTCCCCAGTACTTCCCCGACAATCCGGGCCGATTTCTTGTGAGAGCTGTTAGAGCGAACCCCCAATTCATGCATTCCGTATAACACCCTGCGATGGACCGGTTTCAAACCATCCCGAACATCTGGCAGTGCACGTGACACAATGACCGACATTGAGTAATCAATGTAGGCCGATTTCATCTCATCTTCAATATTAATGGGAATCAGTTTTTCTCCTTCCGCCATATGAAAATCTTAATCTTTTATTGAGGTTAAAATATCACGCCAATATACACAAAATCGCCGCGTAGGGGGCATTTAAAAAGGAGTTTATTAAAGAATTTATCAACACTTTGAGGGCCCATTTCCGTTGATAATTTGGTTGTTAATTTTTTTGTAAATCAATGTTTTTTTCGTCAATTAGACCTAGTTTGTCGAATATAGGTACGGTATTTGCCGTTGTTATAGGGATAATCACTAATTTTAATACGGAATAAATACACTTTATGGACGATAATTTTTCACCCAGAGTTAAAGATGTTATTGCCTACAGTAAGGAAGAAGCATTAAGACTTGGCCATGATTTCATTGGTACCGAGCACCTTATGCTTGGATTGTTGCGGGATGGTAATGGCAAGGCAATCAGTATTCTTGATGCTCTGGACGTGGATTTGGATCACCTGAGGAGGAAAGTTGAAATATTGAGTCCGGCAAACCCCAACTCTGGTAACAGCCAAAAAGACAAAAAAAACCTGCACCTTACAAGGCAGGCAGAAAGGGCATTGAAGACCACATTTCTGGAAGCCAAACTCTTTCAGAGCTCTTCTATAAACACGGCACATCTGCTGTTGTGTATTCTCAGGAATGAAAATGACCCCACTACCAAGCTATTGCATAAACTCAAAGTAGACTACGACGGCGTGAAAGATCAGTTTAAATCCATGATCACCAGTGAAGATGATTATATAGAACCCACTACTTCTGAATCGTTTTCCAGTGATTCGGACGAACCCTCTGAAGGAAAAGAAGGGTCTTTTGGGGCTGCTTCGGCTCAGAAAGGAAGTAAAAAGTCCAAGACGCCGGTACTGGACAATTTTGGACGTGACCTTACACGCATGGCTGAAGAAAACAAACTTGATCCTGTTGTGGGTAGGGAAAAAGAGATCGAACGTGTATCCCAGATATTGAGTCGAAGAAAGAAAAACAACCCGCTTCTTATCGGGGAACCTGGGGTAGGTAAAAGTGCCATTGCTGAAGGCCTTGCCTTACGGATCATAAACAAGAAAGTATCACGGATCCTTTACAATAAAAGGGTGGTTACGCTTGACCTGGCTTCCCTTGTGGCCGGTACAAAATACCGCGGGCAATTCGAAGAGCGGATGAAAGCCGTTATGAACGAATTGGAAAAAAATGATGACGTCATACTTTTTATTGATGAAATCCACACCATTGTAGGAGCAGGCGGGGCAACAGGTAGTTTGGATGCTTCCAATATGTTCAAACCAGCCCTGGCACGAGGTGAAATCCAATGTATCGGCGCCACCACCCTGGATGAATACAGACAGTACATCGAGAAAGACGGGGCTCTGGAACGACGTTTCCAAAAAGTCATGGTAGAGCCAACCACCGTGGAAGAAACCATTGAGATCCTGCAAAATATCAAGGGAAAATACGAGGAACACCATAACGTAAATTATACGGACGATGCCCTTGTAGCCTGTGTAAAACTTACCAACAGGTATATGACAGATCGCTTCCTTCCGGATAAGGCTATTGATGCTCTGGACGAGGCCGGTTCACGCGTACATATTGTTAATATGGACGTTCCCAAACAAATTTTGGAACTCGAAAAACAACTGGACGAGGTCCGAGAACTAAAAAACAGTGTGGTCAAGAAGCAACGCTACGAGGAAGCGGCTAAACTTCGTGATGATGAAAAAAGGCTTGAGAAAGAGCTGGCTGTAGCCCAGGAAAAATGGGAAGAAGACAGCAAACTGCATCGTGAAACCGTTTCAGAAGATAATGTTGCCGATGTGGTCTCTATGATGAGCGGCATCCCGGTCAATAAGATCGCACAGACCGAAAGCAACAAATTGGCTAAGCTACCCGACCTTATTAAAGGAAATGTTATCGGGCAGGACGAAGCTGTTGCCAAGGTTGCCAAGGCGATACAGCGGAACCGTGCCGGTCTCAAAGACCCCAATAAACCCATTGGATCCTTTATTTTCCTGGGGCAAACCGGAGTTGGTAAAACCCAGCTAGCCAAGGTTTTAGCCCAGGAATTATTTGATTCTGAAGATGCACTTATACGTGTTGATATGAGCGAATACATGGAAAAATTTGCCATATCACGACTTGTTGGGGCACCTCCCGGATATGTGGGATATGAAGAAGGCGGGCAACTCACTGAAAAAGTGAGAAGGAAACCCTATGCCGTTGTGCTGCTCGATGAAATAGAAAAAGCACACCCGGATGTATTCAATATGTTATTGCAGGTTCTGGATGATGGATTCCTGACGGATAGCCTCGGCAGAAAAATTGATTTCAGGAATACCATAATCATCATGACTTCAAATATTGGAGCGCGACAATTAAAGG
The DNA here is from genome assembly GCA_013041785.1 of Eudoraea sp. Taxonomy (GTDB): domain Bacteria; phylum Bacteroidota; class Bacteroidia; order Flavobacteriales; family Flavobacteriaceae; genus Lentiprolixibacter. The sequence goes on along the minus strand of JABDRK010000431.1, from coordinate 8,573 downwards.
ATTTTGGTCAGGGAGTAGGTTTTGGCACTGCTGCCAAAAAATCCCAGGCCGATAGCCATCAGAAGACGGTCATTGAAAATGCCCTTAAAAAAGCTTTCGCTCCGGAATTCCTGAACCGAATAGACGATGTTATGGTATTTAACCCACTCGAACGGGAGCATATCCATCAGATCATCGATATTGAACTGGAAAAACTTTTTCAGCGAATCAGGGAAATCGGGTATAACCTGAGTCTAACAGATAAGGCCAAAGACTATATTGCCGATAAGGGATTTGACAAACAATACGGTGCAAGACCCCTGAAGCGGGCTATTCAGAAGTATATTGAAGACGCACTGGCTGAGGAAATTGTAAATTCCAAATTGGAAGAAGGAGACAGTATTTCTATGGATTATGAGAAGAAAGGTGACAAACTCACCATCAAGATCAAGAAGTCCAAAAAGTCCTCTGAAGCATAGCTTTTAAAACCTTTGTTAAAAGGACCCTAACCGGGTCCTTTTTTATTTTCTTCCTTTTCACGTCAGAAATTAATCACAAGTCCCTGAACACCATTACCGTATAAACGATATATCTGCTATTAGTCTAATTTATTTCAAAATAGTGGGTCTTAAAACTACATTCGTTCGAGACACTATACATAATGAAAATAGGAGGGGCTAAGAAGAAAAAGACCGTAGTGGTCCGGGAATATCATTTGGATATCGGCAAAGTACAGGTCTATAAAAAATACATGGTAGGTATCTTTAACGAGGGCGCTACCATTACCCTGGAAAGGGCCTATCAGATAATAGGTATTGCGGAAATTCACTTCAAAGACCGCGATTTTGGATTCATCAGCCTGCGCAAGAATTCCTATGCCCTGGATCCCATTATTTACACCTATGTACGGGAAATTGAAAACCTAAAGGCATTTGCTATCGTATCCGTAAAACAGATGGATATGCACAATTTCAAAATTGAAAAGATGTTCTTTAAAAAGCCGATGAAGTTTTTTATCGACTATAACAATGCGGTTTCCTGGGTTAAAAAGAGGGTGAAATATCCCAAATAAAGGCAGGGCTATTTTAGACTAAAACGTACCGTATACACGCGTTTTTTATCGTTTCCAATCTTTTAGTATTATTTCCCCTGGCCCGACTCAGATTCGCTTCCCGTATCCGTATGACCCTCATTTTGATTGAGTAACTGGAAGGCATCCGACAGGTAATTACTTATACTTGAAGCGATTACAGCTTCTTCCCCCAGCTCCCTAGCAGCCAGATCTCCAGCCATGCCGTGAAGAAAAACCCCAAAACGGGCAGCTGTTAAGGCATCGTATTTTTGTGAAAGCAGACTCGTGATGATTCCCGTCAACACATCCCCACTACCCGCTGTAGCCATACCCGGATTCCCTGTGGGATTCACATACCCTTTCCCCTCATAAAGGACCAGCGAATAGGCTCCTTTGATAAGCAGTACACAATCATAGCGGGTGGAAAAATCTAATGCCTTATCCAATTTTTCAAAATCGTCCTGCCAGGGTCCTATGAGTCGCGCCAATTCCCCCGGATGCGGAGTCAGAATGGATTTGGGAGGTAAATCCTTCAGCATATCCTGGTTCTCGGAGAGGATATTCAACGCATCAGCATCCAAAACTAAAGGCAACTTTTGTTCCTTTAAAAATGCGTGCAGGGCTTTGGCGGTTACAGGGGATCTTCCCAGACCTATTCCCGCGCCCACTGCACTCGGCTTCCAGCTAAGGGTTATCCCGCTTATTTTGTCCTCCTCTTGGTCAGTCAGGACCATTGCCTCCGGGATACTGGTCTGTACCGGCACGTAACCGCATTTAGGAATATAAGCTGTAAGGAGGCCACAACCTGTTTGAAGTGCCGCACGGGATGCAAGAATAACGGCCCCGATTTTACCATAGCTGCCTCCAAGGATTAAAGCGTGCCCATAATCTCCTTTATGGGAAAAACGACTCCTGTTTGCGCACCAGGAGCGGGCCTGCTTCATTTCCGTAAGTTCATAGGTTGCTTCTGCCTGTTTCAGAAAGTCCGGGTCCAGGCCAATATCCAATACCTCCCAGTGATCCACGAACTTGCCGGTTTCAGGCATGAAGAAAGCCAATTTAGGGACTTGAAAAGTAAGGAGGGTTGTAGCGTGTATAACCTGCTGGTCAGCTTCCATTGGACGGTCCACAAACATCCCCGAAGGCACATCTATAGAAAGCACAAAAGTGTCTGAAGCATTAATGGCATTAATAATTTTACCTACCCAGGGATCCGGAGCCCGGTTGAGCCCAATTCCGAATAGCGCATCAATAATCATTTCTACCCCCGTAAAATCGGGCATTGGAGATTCCTGATCCAGATATTTCGGCCAGATCTTACGGTCTTTAAGCCGGTCCAGGTTGGTAAGAAAATCAGGGGAACGCTTATCGCTGTAATTCACGATAAATACTTCGATATGATATCCGTGTTCCCAGAGGTGTCGCGCTAAAGCCAGTCCGTCACCGCCATTGTTGCCAATTCCACAGCATAAACTAATCTTTACCGGGGCCCCTTGTAAACGCCCGTGAATCCATTCAAATAATCGCAAGGCGGCGCGTTCCATAAGTTGGTCACTGCTGATCCCTTCCTTCTCTATTGTGGATTTATCAGCCTGGTATACCTGTTCAGCACTTAAAATCTTCATTATCTCAAAAAATAGCTCGCCTCAATTGCGACTTTTCAAAAGTAAGCGTATTAATTTGTTGCAGCTATTAAATGTACTACTTTTGGACATTAATTTGAAGTGTGAGTAGCAATCTGAAACACATGGATATTAAGGTTTTAGCGAACGAACATTAATGCAATCCGGCCTTGTTTCGCAATCCATACCCAATGGGGTTTATCGTATAATCATTTCCGGAACATACTTCAATACAAAGTACAAAGCGTACTTCTTTTAAGCCAAACATCGTATGCAAGTATTAAAATTCGGGGGGACTTCTGTTGCGAATGCAGAAAACATCAAAAAGGTAAAGGAAATTGTGAGCCAATCGGTGCAGGATAAATGCATCGTGGTGGTATCTGCCTTGGGGGGAATTACCGACCTCCTGCTCCAAACCTTGTCCCTGGCTGCTGCCAGGGATCCTGAATACAGGGAGGTACTAAAAGTAATAGAAGAACGGCATCTTACTACTATCAGAGCATTGCTGCCTGTAGCTAAACAAAGTACAGCCCTGAGCAAGGTAAAATCGGAACTGAATTCGCTGGAATCATTGGTCGATGGGGCATTCCTGATCGGGGAATGCACCCCGCAATTGTCTGATAAAGTAGTGAGTTTTGGCGAATTGCTAAGTGCCTACATAATTGCACAATACTTTCAGTCTGAAGGGGTGGACGCCATATTCAAAGATAGTCGTGAGCTGATCAAAACCAACAATGCCTTCGGGAAGGCCGCCGTGGCGTTTGAAGAGACCAACAAGCTCTGTATGGAGTATATCTCTGACACAGGCTCAAAAATTACCATTCTGCCCGGTTTTATAGCTTCCTCAGTAACAGGTAATGCCACGACCCTGGGGCGGGGAGGATCAGACTATACCGCGGCTGTATTTGCCGCGGCTATTTCCGCCGATGAATTACAGATCTGGACCGATGTAAGCGGGATGTTCACCGCGAATCCCAAACTTGTGAGCCAGGCCAAAGCCATAGCAGAAATCTCCTACCAGGAGGCCATGGAATTATCACATTTCGGGGCTAAGGTTTTGTACCCCCCTACCATTCAACCGGTACTGGCCAAAGGAATCCGCATACGAATAAAAAACACCTTTGATCCTGAAGCGTCGGGCACCCTGATTTCCAAAGGTCAGGTTCAGACAGGAAGGACAGTCCGGGGTATCAGCAACATACAGGACATAGCCCTTTTATCCCTGGAGGGACCCGGAATGATAGGTATTCCCGGGATTTCCAAACGGTTGTTTGAAGTCCTTTCACAGTCCGAAATAAGTGTTGTGCTGATTACCCAGGCATCTTCTGAGCATTCCATTTGCGTGGGGATTTCCGTGGAGGAGGCGGAGAAGGCGGAAGAGGCCGTTAATGAAGCCTTTGCCTATGAGATGAGCCTAGGTAAAATTAAACCGGTAATCGTCGAAAAAGATTTGGCCATTATTGCCCTGGTTGGGGATCACATGAAAAGCCACCAGGGACTGAGTGGTAAAATGTTTAGTGCCCTGGGTAAAAATAACGTCAACATTCGGGCTATAGCGCAGGGAGCTTCAGAACGAAACATTTCTGCCGTAATAGCCCAGGAGGATGTTAAAAAGGCACTGAATACCCTGCATGAGGAATTTTTTGAAGAAAATATAAAGCAAATCAACCTGTACATGATGGGTGCCGGTAATGTAGGCGGCAAATTACTGGACCAAATTTCACAGCAACAGAGCTACCTCAAGAAAAACCTGAAGCTGAACCTCAGGGTAATCGGGATATCCAATTCCCGTACCATGATCTTTGAAGAAAAAGGAATAGCTTTAGATCGCTGGCGCGAAGCCCTTGAACAGGGGCAAGCTGCAGACCTGGAATTGTTTTTGAGTACCCTGCAAAAGCTGAATTACCGCAACAGTATTTTTGTGGACAATACAGCCAGCGAAACCATCTCCGATACCTATGCCCATCTGCTTAAGGAAAGCATTTCGGTAGTTACCTGCAATAAAATCGCCTGTTCCTCGGCCTATGATAACTATCAGAAACTAAAAGCCCTATCCAGGGAATACAATGCTCCTTTCCTTTTTGAGACTAATGTCGGGGCTGGTTTACCAATAATAGATACCCTGAAACACCTGATTGCATCCGGAGACAGGGTACATAAGATTCAGGCGGTGCTTTCCGGAAGCCTCAACTTTGTGTTTAACAATTTCAACGGCCAACATACCTTCCACGATATTGTAAAGCAGGCTCAGGAACAAGGATATACAGAACCAGATCCAAAGATTGACCTCAGCGGGATAGATGTAATGCGGAAGATCCTGATTCTGGCAAGAGAAAGCGGTTTTAAAGCAGACCTGGACCAGATTGAAAACGACTCCTTTTTGCCCAGGGAAAGTTTGGAAACTAAGAATAACGAGGATTTTTTTGCTTCTCTGAAAAAACATGAGCAAGCCTTCCAAAACCTTTATTCAAAAGCCCAAGAGAATCATTGTAAATTGAAGTATGTGGCCGAATTTGAGAATGGAAAAGCCCGTGTTGGCTTACAGCAAATTCCTGAAGGGCATGACTTTTACAATTTGGAAGGGAGTGACAACATCGTACTGTTCTTTACCGAACGCTATCCCAGGCAGCCTTTGATCGTTAAAGGAGCCGGCGCTGGGGCGGATGTAACGGCTTCCGGCCTTTTTGCAGATATTATCAGAATCGGTAACTTTTAGGCAATGGATGCAGTTAAAGTATTTTGCCCGGCTACTATAGCGAACATCTCCTGCGGATTTGATGTGCTCGGCCTGGCCCTGGATGCAGTAGGAGATGAAATGATTCTGAAGAAATCTGCTCAGCCGGGTATCCGAATAACTAAAATAACGGGGCAGGAACTCCCGCTTGAGGCAGATAAGAATGTGGCAGGAGTGGCCGCAATGGCCCTGCTTGATGCTTTGGATCATCGCGGAGGGTTTGAGATTGAAATCCTTAAGAAAATTAAGCCTGGTAGCGGTATCGGCAGCAGTGCAGCAAGCGCTGCAGGTGCGGTATTCGGAATCAATATCCTGCTCGATGAGCCTTTTAGCCAACAGGAACTTGTTCCCTTTGCCATGGAAGGAGAAAAACTTGCCAGTGGAGTAGCTCATGCCGATAATGTGGCCCCTGCTCTCCTGGGCGGATTTACGCTGGTGCGGAGTTACCAACCGCTGGACATCATTAAATTAAACACCCCGGAGGAGCTTCACGCCACCATACTCCATCCCCAGATCGAAGTTAAAACAGCGGATTCCCGAAAAATCCTGAAAACAGCCATCTCATTGAAAGACGGTATCCGGCAGTGGGGAAATGTAGGCGGACTTGTGGCAGGTTTATATACCGAGGATTACGACCTCATCGGGCGTTCCCTGGAAGACCATATTGTGGAACCCATACGTTCCATACTAATCCCGGGTTATGAGGCGCTGAAGCAGGCTTCCCACAAAGCCGGGGCACTAGGCGTTGGTATATCCGGATCGGGACCTTCTGTTTTTGCCCTCAGCAAAGGAATGGAACAAGCCAAACAGGTTGCAGATGCGTTTGATAAAGCCTATGCTGATGTAGGGGTTCCCTTTGAAATCCATGTATCCAAAATCAACCTGCAAGGAATAAAAATTTTAGAACGCTGGTAAGGGAAACCAAAACCCAGGGAATGACCCAATGAAATATTTCAGCTTACATCATCAGGCTCCGAAAGTCACCTTCAGGGAAGCAGTTATCCGGGGGATAGCACCCGACAGGAGTTTGTACTTTCCGGAAAAAATAACTGCGCTTCCCAGGTCCTTTTTTGACCAGATCACTTCCCTGACCCATCAGGAAATTGCATTTCAGGCCATCGAACAATTTGTTGCCGGTGAGATCCCGGCTCCTGAGCTGGAGCAAATACTGGACGCGGTACTGGACTTTGATTTTCCCCTCCTTGAGTTGGATGCCCATACTGCAGTACTGGAATTATTCCATGGCCCTACCATGGCCTTCAAGGATGTTGGCGCCAGATTTATGGCCAGGTGTCTGGAATATTTCAATCGGGATGATGACAGGGAAGTAACCATTTTAGTTGCTACCTCAGGGGATACTGGTGGAGCTGTAGCAAATGGCTTCCTGGGGGTTAAAGGCGTCAAGGTGGTAATCCTCTACCCTTCCGGAAAGGTTAGTGATATTCAGGAAAGACAGCTTACCACCCTTGGGCAAAACATAACGGCCCTTGAAGTACAGGGAACCTTTGACGATTGTCAGCGGATGGTGAAAAAGGCCTTTCTGGACCAGGACATATTATCCGGCAAAAGACTAACTTCTGCCAATTCCATAAATATAGCGCGCTGGTTGCCCCAGATGTTTTACTTCCTATTTGCATACAAGCAAACCAAAGAGAGAAACCTTGATATTGTTTTTTCAGTGCCCAGCGGTAATTTCGGGAATATCTGTGCAGGCATGATGGCGCAAAAGCTTGGAATGCCCTGTGCCCACTTTGTGGCTGCTACTAATGTCAATGATACGGTTCCACAGTTTATGGAAAATCAGGTGTATGCCCCCAAGCCTTCAGTGGCTACTATTTCCAATGCGATGGACGTTGGCGACCCCAGTAATTTTATTCGGATCAGGCAGCTGTACAACGACCAGTTCACGGAACTTCAAAAGCATTTATCCAGTTATTCCTACAGCGATGAGGAAACCCGGGAAGCCATGAAGGCATTGTATAAGCAGTTTGGTTATGTTGCTGATCCCCATGGAGCTGTAGGTTTTTTGGGGTTGAGGAAGTATCAGGAAAGCCACCAAAACGTCCTGGGTGTCTTCCTGGAAACCGCACATCCCATCAAGTTCCTCAGGGTAGTTAAAGAAACCTTGGGCCTTGATTTAGCCCTGCCTCCGCAAATCCAAAAGGTGATGGACCGCGAAAAAGTATCGATGCCAATCACATCCTATCAGGACCTGAAAGAATTTCTTTTACATCCCTGATCCTTCAGGGGGTTAATTAACATTTCTTTTTCAAAACTGCAGCCCCTTACTGACTCGCTTCTGTGTTATTTTAGGTAAATTTGGCCCATCTTAAATTCGATGGAACAATGAAAAAAACAGCATTGGCCGATGTACATAAATCCCTGGGCGCCAAAATGGTTCCTTTTGCAGGTTACGAGATGCCGGTATCTTATGAAGGGGTTAATATTGAGCATGAAACCGTAAGAAATAAGGTAGGTGTATTTGATGTCTCTCACATGGGTGAATTCCTGATTGAGGGTCCTAAAGCACTTACCCTGATACAAAAGATTTCCTCCAACGATGCCTCCAAACTTACCGTGGGGAAAGCGCAATATAGCTGCATGCCCAATGAAACAGGGGGTATTGTAGATGACCTGATTATATACAGGGTTAAGGATGAGGTCTATTTGCTTGTGGTCAATGCCTCCAATATTGAAAAAGACTGGAATCATATTTCCAAATACAATACGGATATCGGAGCCCAGATGCGGAATATATCTGATAGCTATTCTTTATTGGCCATTCAGGGGCCCCTGGCCGTGGAAGCCATGCAATCTCTCAGTTCGGTAGACCTTTCGGCTATCAGCTTCTACAATTTCGTAGTTGGTGATTTTGCAGGTATTGAACACGTAATAATTTCTGCTACCGGATACACAGGTTCTGGCGGTTTTGAAATTTATTGTAAAAACGAAGAAGTAGAACAAATCTGGACAAAAGTGCTGGAAGCCGGAAAACCGTATGGCATTAAACCGATAGGTCTGGCTGCCAGGGATACCTTACGTTTGGAAATGGGCTATTGTCTTTATGGGAACGATATTGACGATACAACCTCCCCTATTGAAGCCGGGTTGGGATGGATTACGAAATTCAGCAAGGAATTTGTAAATCACGAATCCCTGGCCAAAG
>JABDRK010000403.1 GCA_013041785.1 Eudoraea sp. | reverse complement strand
GATCAGCACTGCTGCGCCTACTTGGTGTGCTGCATCAATAATTTCTTTAATAGGATTGATCGTCCCAAGGGCATTGGAGACATGGTTACAGAAAACCAGCTTTGTATTTTCATTCAGCAGGCTGTGGTAGGCATCCATGATCAGCTCCCCTTTTTCATTCATGGGGATAACCTTCAGGATGGCCCCGGTTCTTTCACAAAGCATTTGCCAGGGCACAATATTGGAATGGTGTTCCATGGCAGAAACCAGCAGTTCATCTCCTTTTTTTAACAGCGATGTAAATCCACTGGCAACCAGATTGATACTGTGGGTAGTGCCTGATGTCAGGATTATTTCATGGGCCTTGCGGGCATTGAAATGCCTTTGCAGGGTCTGTCGGGCATTCTCATAGGCCTCGGTAGCCTCCTGGGAAAGCGTATGCACGCCACGATGAATATTTGCGTTGTAACGGGAATAGTAATCCACGATTACATCGATAACCTGTTGCGGCGTCTGAGAGGTGGCCGCATTGTCGAGGTACACCAGGGGCTTGCCATTCAATTGGCGTTTGAGAATGGGGAAATCTTGTCGAATTTTAGCTATATCCAGCGTAGTAGTTTCCATCTTTCCAAAGATACTATTCCCTTAGTGAAACCTATATTTGAGAACCTTAATTTCTATATAAAAATGAAGGTGCACAGGCTAAAATCGATATCCGGCACCTATCTTCATCAACCCAATGGTCCTGTCCGCAGTCTCCCCGGATGAAAGGATCAGATCAAATTGTGTTGCCAGAAACCAGCTGCTGGAGATATCAATAGTTAAGCCCGTATTCGCATTCAGGCCACTATTCCATTTCACCGTTTTACCTGTGCTCTGCTCCCCTATAAAATTCTCCTCTGAAACCCTGTATAGCGCCCAGCCCAGACCTACCAAAAATTGAAGCTTCCTATTCTGGGTTACGGGCAAGGCTGCAAAGAAACGCGGTTGCATGAAAAAATCCCGAACCTTATCTGTTTGCAGTGGATCTGAATCCCGCACGAATTCTGTGGAAAACCAACTCGCATCCAGGGAGGCACCCAGCCGCCAATTTCCATAGGTGGCAAATCGGTACTTTAACCCCAATCCAAATAACCCCTGATTGGAGGCACCAAAATTTTCTCCTATGGAAACAGGGTAATTCAGCTCCACACTCCAATCTTTATCCTGGGCTCGCATGAAAGCGAGGCCCACAATAGCGAAAATTAGTACCAGTGTATTTTTCATTCTGCCAGGTTTCGGTATCAGTTTACGCTCAATAAGGTCTCATCCTAACGAACCCGTTCAGCAAGAAATCACAAAGGGTTGAAACTAGAGATCAAATCCCATCTGAACCCCAAGTTTTTCTGCAATGAGGTTATTGATCCGGTTTTTGAGTTCCGGCAGGCGCACACTATCCATAACATCATCCGTAAACGCATACATCAGCAGGGCGGTGGCTTCTTTTTTAGGAATCCCCCTGGATTGCAGATAAAACATAGCGTCCTTATCCAGCTGCCCAATCGTACATCCGTGGGAACACTTCACATCGTCTGCAAAGATCTCAAGCTGGGGCTTGGTGTTGATGGTTGCCTTATCGCTGATCAGGATATTGTTGTTTTGCTGGAAAGCATTGGTCTTCTGGGCTTCTTTATCCACAATGATCTTCCCGTTAAAGACCCCAGTGGACTTTTCCCCATAGATACCTTTATAATCCTGGTGGCTCTCGCTATCGGGTTCCTGGTGGTGTACCAGGGTGTGGTGGTCCACGTGTTGTTTCTCCCCGATAATGGTTACCCCTTTTAAGGTAGAATCGATATGGGAACCGTGCTGATAATAATTCAGATTATTTCGGGTAAGTTTTCCTCCAAAGGAAAAGGTGTGCACTTTTACCGTGCTTTTTGCTTTCTGGGATATATAGGTGTTGTCTATAAGCGAGGCTGTATGCCTGTCATTCTGCACTTTGTAGTAATCCACAATAGCATTTTCAGCGGCAAAAATCTCGGTTACACAATTGGTGAGAATCTCGTTATCCGTAAGGCTTTGGTGTCTTTCAATCACCTGTAATTCCGAATTCTCTTCCGCGATGATCAGGTTACGTGGCTGCAACATCAGGGCAGCTTCAGTTCCCGTGGCAAAATGCAGGATCTCTATAGGCTTTATGGGTGCCTTGTTTTTTGGGATATAGATATATGCCCCTTCCCGGCTAAAAGCTGTATTTAATGAGGTCATCTGCTCATCCTTGGAAGCCGCCTTGTTGAAATAGACATCAACAACCGGGCGGTACATGGGTTTACTCAGGGCAGCGCTCATAAGGCATACGTCTACCCCATCGTGGGTGGTTTCAGAAAGAAAGGAACTGTACACCCCGTCTATAAATACTATTTTGTAAGTATCTACCTCATGCAGGAAATACTTCTTTACATCCCTGTATTCTGGTGTTTTTGATTTTTTGGGGAAAACACTAAAGTTCGTTTTTGCAAATTTCCGCAAGGACGTGTATTTCCATGCCTCCTCTTTATTTGTAGGAAATCCTTTAGCTTCAAAATTCTTGATTGCCCCCAATCGGATGTCGTGGATGGGATGGTCTACATCCACCTTGTTCTCAAAGGCCATAAAGGAGGATACCAATTTTTCTTTCAGATCTGTTGCCATATTTCCTTACTCTCGATTTACTTTTATTCTAATGAGGGTGAAATCCCCTTATACTACGGTTCCGTTTTTAATCCAGTCGTACCCTTTTTCCTCAAGCTCCAAAGCCAGTTCTTTGGTTCCTGATTTCACAATCTTCCCTTCATTCAATACATGAACGTAATCCGGAACGATATAATCCAGCAAACGCTGATAGTGGGTGATCACTATTACGGCGTTGTCCTTACTTTTTAATTTATTAACTCCATTAGCAACTATCCTCAGCGCATCGATGTCCAGACCTGAATCGGTTTCATCAAGGATGGCCAGTTTAGGTTCGAGCATCGCCATCTGGAATATTTCATTTCTCTTTTTCTCCCCCCCGGAAAATCCCTGGTTCAGGGAACGCGAAAGGAATTTCCTGTCGATTTCCAGCAATTCGGCTTTTTCCCGGATCTTTTTCAACATCTTGTTGGCCGGCATTTCATTTTCTCCCCTGGCTTTACGGGATTCATTGATCGCCGTTTTCATAAAATTCGTAACGGTAACCCCGGGTATTTCTACCGGATACTGGAACGACATAAAAATCCCCTGGTGTGCCCGCTCTTCCGGCGCAATATCCTCCAGGTCTTCTCCTTCAAAAAGAATTTGTCCTTCGGTTACTTCAAAGTCTTCCTTACCGGCAATTACACCCGCCAGGGTACTTTTTCCAGACCCATTGGGTCCCATGATGGCATGTACTTCCCCGGCATTGACTTCAAGGTCGATTCCATTTAATATCTCATTGCCTTCCACCCCGGCATGTAGATTGATAATTTTAAGCATTTCGTATTATTTTAAATAATTAGGTGCCTTTGGCATCTTGTTAAAATCTTCTTTCTGGTGTTGCAGATAGACCTCGGCATTTTGTTCAGCCGCAAAAGCCTCAAATGCTTTCATGCTTTCCCGGGTCTGAGCAACATCGTAATTAAAAATGGGGATACGCTGGTATTCCCGGTTTTCGTAAAAATGATACAGGTCGCCCGAAAGCAATAAAGGGCCGTATTCTTTTAGTTTCAGGAATAACACCTGGTGTCCGGGGGTATGCCCCGGCATATATTTAAAGACTACTGTTCCGTCTCCAAAGACGTCATAATCCCCTTTAATTTTCTGAATATTCTTTAGGTCTTTTACCGCCTCGTACATTTCCGGATTAGATTCCCGGACTTCCTGTCCCATTACAAAATCATATTCTGCTTCCTGAACCAGCCAGGTTGCATCGGCAAAGGTTCCGGCATGCCCGGTATGGTCAAAATGGGTGTGGGACATGGAGAGGTAATCAATATCTTCTACCCCTAACCCTATGCTGGCTAATTGGTTAATAACAGAATCCTTTCGCGAGACCGTAAAATTGCCATCGGGTGAGGTGTATGGCTCTGGCAGGGCAATCAGGGATTCAGATAATCCAGCGTCCCACATCAGGGTTCCTTCAGGATGTACAACAACATAAAAAGCATCTGCAAATTCCTTGCTTTGCCC
>JABDRK010000296.1 GCA_013041785.1 Eudoraea sp. | reverse complement strand
CTTCAGGGTTCATCACCCCAGGGGTATTATCCGGAATACTGTCTATTACCTGAACTATCCTCGCATTACATGGAGCCAGTATCTCCTTTCCAAAAGCAAAATAACTTTCATTTTTTTAGGATCTCCCTGATATGAGGCCCCGTCTTTCACCATCAATAAATCATAGGCATACTGCTGGCTCATTTCCCGAACATGATAATTTTGGGCCTCTGTGAGACCTCCCCAATATACAAACCATTCATCCTCAAAAGGCAATGTCATTGGGGTAATATTTCGCTCAATAACAGGTGCGCCCAGGGGTTTTGGCGGGGAAATGAACAATCCGCTGATTTGGTTTTGCGCATTCAGGGATATGACCATATCAGCCATGGACCGATCAAACTCCACCCGGTAAACATGTGCACCATCGCGCAAGCCCAAAAACTGCATGGATTTGATCCTTCCTGTTAAACTATTGACATTTACCCCGAAGAAATCCCGGGTCTCCATCCGGGTAAAGGCCTTCTTCATCCCAACATCATACAGCTCGTAGATCCCGTCATAATTCCCACTGTTATACTGTTCTGTGAATACCTGCGCCATCCGGGCATAGTTGGGCTGTTCTTCCTGTGCCAGAATGGGTATACAAACCCATAGCAATATGTAGGGTATAATCCTCACTTTTTCTGGTATTCGCTTTTAGTAAGCTGTCGCGTCATATTATCCTTAGACTTATCGAAAACAAAATCCAATACCTGCTGGTGACGCATTTTAGATCTTACTGCACTTCCCGCTGCTGGAGAGGCGTAGAACCTCCTGGAGGCAACCCGGAAATCGCGGGCTTCTTCCAGATGGGTAAACAGATGAGTCCATGCACCCATATTCCTCGGTTCTTCCTGTGCCCAAACCCTATCATCGGCCTTTTTATATTTGGCCAGGATACTCCTGATTTCTTCTGCCGGTAAGGGGAAAAGCTGTTCCAGTCTGACCAAAGCCACATCCTCACGATGCTGTTCTTCCTTGACTGCCAACAGGTCGTAATAGAATTTCCCGGTACAGAATACCAGCGTTTTTACTTTTTTAGGATCGGCATCCGGGTCGTCAATGACCTTCCGGAAGTGGCCATTCACAAATTCATCTACAGAAGAAACCGCTTTGGGGTGTCGTAGCAAACTTTTCGGAGTAAATACAATTAGGGGTTTTCTGAATTTTGCCTTCATTTGTCTGCGAAACAAATGAAACAAATTAGCCGGTGTTGTACAATCTGTCACATACATGTTGTCCCGGGCGCACAGTTGCAGATACCGTTCCATCCTGGCAGAAGAGTGTTCGGCCCCCTGTCCTTCATAGCCATGGGGTAAGAGCATTACCAATCCGTTCTGCAGTTTCCATTTATCCTCGGCAGCAGAGATATACTGGTCGATCATGATCTGCGCCCCATTGCTAAAATCTCCAAACTGGGCCTCCCAGATAGTGAGGGTATTGGGGCTTGCCATCGCATAACCGTAATCAAATCCGACAACTCCATATTCAGAAAGCAGGGAATTATAGATCTGAAACCTGCCCTGATCCTTGGAAATATGATTCAGCAGCATTACCTCCTCTTCGCTTTCTTCCACCTTCAAAACAGCGTGCCGGTGGGAAAATGTCCCCCGTTCCACATCCTGGCCCGAAATTCGAACGCCAAAGCCTTCTTCCAGTAAGCTTCCATAGGCCAGCAATTCCCCCATCGCCCAATCGAGCTTATCTGTTTCGAAGAACATTTTTCTGCGTTCCTTTACCAGGCGTTCTATCTTGCGCAGGAACTTCTTACCTTCGGGAAGTTCAGTAATGGTGTGGGCGATTTTGGCTAGTTTGTTCTTATCAAAAGTGGTGTCTACTGCCTCCAGCATCTCCCATTCGCGGACATTTTTGAAGCCGCTCCATTCATCTGCCATGAACGGGGTTATTTCTGTTTTATCTTTTTTGCGGCTAACTTCCAATTCTTCCTCCAGGCTGGCCTTGTATTCTTTTTCCAGATTCTGGACAAATGCCTTGTCAATAATTCCTTCTGCAATCAGCTTTTCTGTGTAGATTTCCCTTGGGTTAGGGTGTTTGGCGATAATCTTGTATAACTTCGGCTGGGTAAACCGCGGTTCATCCCCCTCATTATGACCGTATTTTCGATAGCCGAGCAAATCCAGAAAGACATCCTGTTTAAATCGCATGCGATATTCCAGGGCAAAAAGGGAGGCGTGCACAACCGATTCCACGTCATCGGCATTCGCGTGCAGCACAGGGCTTAAGGTTACTTTACCCACGTCGGTGCAATAGGTAGAGGATCTCCCATCCAGGTAGTTTGTGGTAAAACCTATCTGGTTGTTAACCACAATATGAATGGTGCCGTTGGTCCTGTATCCTTCCAGCAGGGCCATCTGCACTAACTCATAGGCAATTCCCTGTCCGGCAATTGCGGCATCACCGTGTACTACTATAGGGAGTACTTTGGAAAAATCTTCGGGGTAATGGGTGTCCTGCTTTGCACGGGTTATTCCCTCCACCACAGCGCCAACTGTTTCGAGGTGGGAAGGATTGGGGGCAATATTCATATTTATTTGATTCCCGTTATCCGTTTTGCGAACGGAGGTCCACCCCAGATGGTATTTCACATCCCCGTCAAATATTTCCTGTTCGTAGTCTTTTCCATCAAATTCACTAAAAATATCCTTAGCCGATTTTCCAAAAATATTGGTCAGGACATTTAACCGACCCCTGTGGGCCATCCCCATGACAAATTGTTTCACGCCAAGGTCAGCAGCCCGTTCCACAATAGCGTCTACCGCAGGGATGAGCGACTCATTCCCCTCCAGGGAGAAACGCTTTTGCCCCACATATTTGGTGTGCAAAAAAGATTCAAAGGATACAGCCTGATTAAGCTTTCTTAGGATATGGATTTTTTCTTCCCGGCTGTACTTGGGATGGTTGCTATTTACATTGATCCAGTCCTGTATCCATTGTACCCGCTCAGGATTTCTGATGTACATGTATTCCACGCCAATGGCATCACAATAAATCATTTGCAGGTGCGAAATGATTTTGCGCAGGGTTGCTGCTCCAATATTTATGACCTCCCCGGCATTGAATACCGTATCCAGGTCTGCTTCGGAAAGACCGAAATTTTCTATGGCCAGCGTGGGGGCATATTTCCTTCGTTCACGCACCGGATTGGTTTTGGTAAAGAGGTGACCCCGGCTCCGGTAGCCGTCAATCAACCTGACCACCTGGAATTCCTTATGGACAGCTTCCGGCACTTCCACCTGCTCTCCATCGGATAAGGTCACGGTGGTTGCTCCGGAAGTAATGCCTGCTTCATCCAGTGCGCTTTCCATTCCAAAATCAAAGCCCTGAAAAAAAGCCCTCCAGCTCGGCTCCACGCTATCCGGGTTAGTCAAATACCTGTCATAAAGTTCCGCGAAAAAGGAAGTGTGTGCCGTATTCAGAAAAGAATATTTATCCATAGTATGATCTGGATTCGTGGTTTGGAATTTAAAGTCAAAAATACAACAATTAATAGTTACTTTGGGGACCTCTTCCTAACAAAATCAACGGGTTCAGGGCCTGTAATTGGACTTAAGCCATACTTTTTGCCATTCCCTGCGCAGAATAAGGAAAGTTACCTGCTCTGCCACTTCTACAACATCGGTCACTTCAATCTGCTGGAAGGCCTTTTCAGGAACATCGATTATATACATCAGATTGAGGTACTCTGGAAATTCCTCAAGAAGCAGCACATAGAGTTTTTCCTTGAGGGCCAGCTGCAGCTCTTCCGGGCCAATATCTTCCCTAAGGTCATGAGAAATATTTGCGAGCTCAAAATCCTTGATTAGTTGTTGGACCAATTTGAGATAAAGTGCCTGAGCAGAAGCAGTCTTAAGCAAGGCTTGGGGATTTTGAAATTCAGGAAGCATACTGTATTTACGGGCCAGCAGCCCGGATGGATTATTCCTATATCTTTCGTCCGGTTTAGTAAGGCTGTTTTCTGATCTTCCGTTCCCATTGCCAGGCAGATTTCATGGCATCGTCCAGGGTGGACTTAGCCTTCCATCCCAGTACGCTGTTCGCTTTGCTAGTATCTGCATATGCCTGGATAACATCTCCGGGTCTTCTTCCCGTGATTTTATAATTAAGGGAGTTGCCGGAAACCCGTTCAAAACTTTCAATAACCTCGAGCACGGAACTTCCTTTTCCTGTCCCGATGTTAAAAACCTCGTAGTTACCCTCCGACTCCTCCTGGAGAATACGCTGTAAGGCCACCACATGGGCTTTGGCCAGGTCAACAACATGGATATAATCTCGGATACATGTGCCGTCCGGGGTGGGATAGTCGTCCCCAAACACAGCTAACTGATCCCTGAGACCTGCAGCAGTTTGTGTGATAAATGGAACCAGATTTTGAGGTACCCCAATAGGCAATTCGCCAATTTCAGCCGAAGGATGAGCGCCTATGGGATTGAAATATCGCAATGCGATCGCTTTGACCTGCGGCATTACCTTACACGTATCTACAATGATTTCCTCCCCGATTTGCTTGGTGTTTCCGTAGGGCGATTCAGCAGGTTTAACCGGGGCGTCCTCGGTAATAGGCATCTCATCTGCCTGTCCGTACACGGTACAGGAAGAACTAAAAATAAAAGCGGAATTATCCTTTTTACTCAGGCATTGCAAGAGGTAGATCAGTGAATTGAGGTTGTTTTCATAGTATAAAAGAGGCTTCTCTACACTTTCTCCCACGGCCTTGGACGCGGCGAAATGAATGACTCCCCCTACTTCCGGGTAGCGTTTGAAAAAGTCCAGCACATCTTCCTTTACCCTCAGGTTGAGTTTCTCAAATTGCGGACGTTTCCCGGTAATTGCGGTGATCCCATCCAGCACATTTTCAGAGGCGTTGGAACAGTCGTCTATGATCACTACCTCAAATCCTTCCTGCTGTAATTCTACAACGGTATGGGACCCTATAAAACCCAGGCCCCCGGTAACAAGTATTTTCATTGAAAATTGTTTTTTGAAACAGGTTACTGTTTTACACTCTCAATAACCGCTTCCGTTATATGGGCGATTTGTTGGTCGTCCAGTTCTGTGTGCATGGGCAGGGAGATTACTTGTTCAACCAACTGGTTGGTAACGGGGAAGTCAGCTTCCCGATAGCGATCATCCTTATAGGCCTTCTGACGGTGCAACGGAATCGGATAGTAAATACCAAAGGGGATCCCTTTTTCCTGAAGACTTTGTGCCACTTCATCCCGCTTGCCATTGGTTATTTTCAAAGTGTATTGGTGGAATACATGGCAGTCACAGGTATCACAAACTCCTTCACATCCCCGAACGGTTTTAGGGATCACAATATGTTCCTGGCCTGCAAATGCCCGGTTGTATTTTCTCGCGGCTTCCCTCCGACTTTCGCAATAGGCATCCAGACGCGGGAGTTTGGCATTCAAAACAGCGGCCTGTATGGAGTCCAGGCGAGAATTTACCCCAATTACATCGTGGTGGTAGCGTGTATACATACCGTGATTAACAATTCCTCTCAAGGTATGCGCAAGATCATCATCATTAGTGAATATGGCACCTCCGTCTCCGTAACATCCGAGATTTTTAGAAGGGAAAAAAGAGGTGGCTCCAACATGTCCAATATTC
>JABDRK010000290.1 GCA_013041785.1 Eudoraea sp. | reverse complement strand
CCGTGAAGGAGGGTGTGGTCCAGGGCTTCATTCCGCTGGTTGGCGGCCTCAACAAATATCTTGAGGTTTTCCAGCACCTGTTCCTGACCGGTAAAATCATCAAAAGAAATAGGCCGTAGTGCTTTCTCTATGGCCAGCTCTTCCTGAGATAAATTTTGAGTCGAAGGATCCAGGTTTTCGTTCATAAACCAAAGATAGTAAAATAGGAAGGGATATCTGTTGGGAACCATTGGATTTGCAACGATCAGAAGCCCAGCCACTTTGTTGTTGTGATATGATAATTATCATCTTTTTTACCTAGAATTATCCTCTTCTTTGCATTGTAATCCTGACAAATTCTTATCTTCATTTACGAGAATATTTTAACCTGAAAAAAGAAAATACAACCTTCAAATTTGCAAATCAATGACAGCAGCATTTAATCTAAAACAATACGGGATCGAGACTGAAACCATCTATCGGAACAGTAGCGTTCCCGTACTCTATGAACTGGGTTTACGATTGGAAAAAGGAACAGCCATTTCCAGTGTGGGTGCTCTGATGACCTATTCCGGGGAAAAGACCGGAAGGAGCCCTAAAGACAAGAGAATTGTAAGACATCCCGATTCTGAGAAGAATATCGACTGGGGAGAAATCAACATGGGGCTCGATGAGCATACGTTCATGGTGAACCACGAAAGGGCCATGGATTATCTCAATACCTGTGACCACCTCTTTGTAGTTGACGCTTTTGCCGGATGGGATCCCAAATACCGACTCAAAATTCGTATCGTTTGTACCCGTGCTTATCATGCCTTGTTCATGCAGAACATGTTGATCATGCCAAGCGCAGAAGAATTGGCCAACTTTGGTGAACCCGATTATGTAGTATTCAACGCCGGCGGTTTTCCAGCCAACCGATACACTTCGGAAATGACTTCCAAAACCAGCGTTGACCTGAACCTGGAAAGAAGGGAAATCGTTATTCTGGGTACGCAGTATGCCGGGGAAATGAAGAAAGGGGTCTTTACGGTTATGAATTACCTCATGCCGTTAGAAAATGTACTTCCTATGCACTGTTCTGCCAATGTAGGTGAAGAAGATGACGTGACTATCCTCTTCGGCTTGTCAGGTACCGGGAAAACCACGTTGAGTGCTGATCCAAAACGCCGACTTATTGGGGATGATGAGCACTGCTGGACAGACGATGGAGTCTTCAATATCGAAGGAGGATGCTACGCAAAAGCCATCAACCTTTCGGCCGAAAAGGAACCGGATATCTTTAATGCCATCCGATTTGGTACCGTACTGGAAAATGTGATTTATGACAAGGATACGCGCGAAGTAGATTATACAGCTACTGACATTACCCAAAATACCAGGGCATCCTATCCGCTGTCCTTTATTGACAATATTCAGGTTCCCTGCATTGCAGGCCATCCGGAAAATATTATTTTCCTTACCTGTGATGCCTTTGGGGTACTGCCTCCGGTGAGTAAGCTTACCCCCGAGCAGGCCAGTTACCACTTTATTGCCGGATATACCGCCAAAGTTGCCGGTACAGAAATGGGAGTAACTGAACCTCAGGCGACATTCAGTGCGAACTTTGGAGCTGCCTTTATGATGTGGCACCCGAATAAGTATGCTGAAATGCTGGCCGAGAAGATGAAGGAGCACAATACCACGGCCTGGTTGGTAAATACCGGATGGACAGGTGGTGCCCATGGTGTAGGATCAAGGATAAACCTGAAGTACACAAGGGCGATGATCGATGCTATCCACAACAAGGATTTTGACAATGTGGAATATAAAACAGATGAAGCCTTTGGTTTCCAAATTCCATTGAGTTGTCCTAATGTACCTGCTGAAGTGTTGCTTCCTAAAAACACCTGGGAAGACAAGGCGCAATTCGAAGAAACTAAAAAGAAGCTTATCAAGCTCTTTAATGATAACTTCAAGAAGTTTGAAGCTGGTGTAAACCAGGAAATCATCGATGCGGGCCCAACGCTGGATGCTGTGAAAGCCTAATTACTAACTCAAGGTTTAAAAAACCCTGTAGTGTTGATACTACAGGGTTTTTTATTTTATATGAATTGTATACCTCTTTGCTATTCGGATTCCTTGTGCAATTCCGCACTATCTTCAAAAGCGGTGATTATAATTTTGGGGTTACCGTACAAATACGTTCGGGCAGCGCCGGTGGCCAGGAGTTCCAGATCGCGATACCCATAAATCCGCGCAACAGCAGTCTCCCCCGTCTCCAACCGAATTGCTGCAGCCTCGAGTTTTTGCGCTTTGAGGTTGGCGCTTTCTTTAAGGTTTATGTTTAGGGTATCTGAGTTACCTTCCAGAGTTGCCACAGTATTCCCTCCCATTTTTACTACATGCTGCGTTGTAGAAGCATACAGTTGTATACTGGCTTTGTCTTTTAAAGCAAGGTTCAGGCTGTCTGCCTGTATATTCAGGTTGGCCTTGCTATTTTCCTCCAGGGAAATTTGTGCCATCGGGCTATCCGCCGCAAGATCGACCCTGGCTACTCCTGAAGCCATAATACTCAGCTCATCTGTAAGTATGCGCTGATTTCCGATCAGGGAACCATCCCTTACGATTATAGATTTAAGGTGTATGTAATTCACGGTGATATCCAACTGTTTCTTTGCCGTTATCTTATAGAAGGAACTGATGATCAGGGTACTGTCAACTACCCGGAATCGCAAGACATCAATGAGGTTATCGTCCCCCACTATCGAATAACTTACTGATGAAGCATTGTCGATATGTATCTCCAGGTCGTCTTTTAGCTCAATGGTATGGAAAGCAGGCAGGGCCTCCAGTACCTCGATCACGTTCTTGTTTCCTTTGATTTTGGGTTTTCTCTGGGCGTGGATCAGGCCGAAAGAAAGAACCATAACGACGAGTAGTAAATTTTTCACCTTTTTGTGTTTTCGTATTCTGATCATAAAATTAGGGGAATTTATTTAAAGAGCGTATGGGTGGGCATATCCAGTCTGCTATAAAAAAAGCCCATCAAATGATGGGCCTTATTTTATAGTACAGGAGAGGAGGCTAATGATTGAGCTCTTCTTCATCTTCCTGTAGGGGGATGTGCTGCGGCACGAAATCCTGTCCGGCAATGATGTACTCTCCGTTTTCTTTGGTCTTGCTATAGTCATATGCCCAACGGTGTACTTCAGGGATTTCTCCTTCCCAGTTTCCGTGGATGTGCTCAATAGGCGCTGTCCACTCCAGGGTATTGGATTTCCATGGATTCTGAACCGTACGTTTACCGTAGAATATACTGTGGATAAAGTTATAGACAAATAACAATTGTGCGGCTCCGGCGACTATAGCAAATACGGTAACCAGTACATTTACATCTGCCAATTCATCGAACATCGGGAAAGCGGTGTTCTCATAGTAACGCCTTGGAACCCCGGCCATTCCCACAAAGTGCATCGGGAAGAAAACCCCATAGGCACAGACTGCGGTTACCCAGAAATGGACATACCCCAGGTTTTTGTTCATCATCCGCTTAAACATTTTCGGGAACCAGTGGTATACCCCGGCAAATAATCCATACAGGGCAGAAATTCCCATCACCAGGTGAAAGTGAGCCACCACAAAATAGGTGTCGTGCACGTTAATATCCAGGGTAGAATCTCCCAGGATAATCCCGGTTAACCCTCCTGTAATGAAGGTTGAAACCAGTCCGATTGAAAACAGCATTGCCGGATTCAACTGCAGATTACCCTTCCAGAGGGTGGTGATATAGTTAAAGGCCTTCACGGCAGACGGAATGGCGATCAACAAGGTTGTAAAAGTAAACACGGATCCGAGGAAGGGATTCATCCCGGATACGAACATATGGTGCCCCCATACGATGGTAGACAGGAATGCAATGGCCAGGATAGAAGCCACCATGGCGCGGTAACCAAAAATAGGTTTACGGGCATTGGTAGACATTACCTCGGAGGTAATCCCCAGTGCCGGCAACAATACGATATATACTTCAGGGTGACCCAGGAACCAGAACAGGTGCTCAAAGAGTACCGGCGATCCGCCCTGATAGTGTAGTACTTCCCCCTGAATAAAAATATCCGAAAGGAAGAAAGAGGTTCCGAAACTTCGGTCCATGATCAGCAACAGGGCTGCTGATAAAAGTACAGGGAAAGAAATCACCCCGATGATTGCTGTTACAAAGAATGCCCAAATGGTCAGGGGTAATCTGGTCATGGACATCCCTTTGGTCCTTAGGTTAATTACCGTTACGATATAGTTCAATGACCCCAACAGGGAGCTGGCGATAAATATTGCCATGGAAACCAACCAAAGCGTCATTCCCATTCCTGATCCCGGCTGTGCCATAGGTAAGGCACTTAAGGGGGGATAGATGGTCCATCCTGCTGCTGCAGGTCCGGCTTCCACAAAGAGGGACATAACCATAATGAAACTGGACAGGAAAAACAACCAGTAGGAAACCATATTCAGGAATCCGGAGGCCATATCCCGCGCCCCAATTTGAAGGGGGATCAACAGGTTGCTAAACGTACCACTAAGTCCGGCTGTTAACACAAAGAATACCATGATTGTCCCGTGGATGGTTACCAGGGCCAGATACATATCGGCGTCCATTACCCCATCCGGCGCCCATTTCCCAAGTAATGTTTCGAAAATCGGGAAGGATTCCCCTGGCCAGGCGAGTTGTAAACGGAACAACAAAGACATAGCGATCCCTATAAAGCCCATGATCAAACCCGTGATCAGGTACTGCTTAGAGATCATCTTGTGATCCTGACTAAAAATATATTTGGTTACAAAGGTTTCCTTATGGTGGTGATGCCCGTCATCATGTGCGTGTTCATCTACCGTTGCATGTGCTGTTACAGACATAATTCAATCTTTAAATTTTCTTTTCTTTTCTAGCGTTTTTATTCCATGGATGCCATAAGCTGCCCAAAGGTCTGCTGACTGGCGATCCATTCATTGTATTCTTCTTCGGTTTCAACAATTATCTTCATTTGCATATTGTAGTGCGATTTACCACAAATCTTATTGCAAAGCAAAACGTAATCAAATTCCCAGGGATCAGAATTGGGTTCCCCGTTGGCCGCGCGTTCTGCCCGTATGGCGTTAGTTCGGTTTACTTTGTCCACGATCTCAGGCTTGAGGCGCATCTCCGCCGTAGTGATTGTTGGGGTAAAGGAAAATTCCGTGATCATCCCCGGCACACAGTTCATCTGGGCCCTGAAATGGGGCATATAGGCGGAATGCAACACGTCCTGAGAACGCATTTTAAAATTGACTTTCCTGCCTACTGGAAGATGTAATTCTTTAACAATAATATCATCCGTTGCGTTGGGATCGGCTTCATCCAGACCCAGTACATTAGCACGGTTGATATCGATCATCCTCACGTTAGAATCCCCGAGCACATTATCATCGCCTCCGTAACGGGCGGTCCAGTTAAATTGCTGGGCATAGAGTTCCACGATCAAGGGATCGTCATCCTCATTGATGTCCATGATATTGGTCCAGGTATACAAGCCCCAAAGGATCAGTCCGGCCAAAACAATCACCGGTATAATTGTCCAGATAAATTCCAGTCGGTCATTATCCGCAAAGAACAAGGCCTTTTTCCCTTTTTCTCCCTTGTATTTATACCCGAAATAGTGGAGCAAGGCCTGGGTGATCGTCTGTACGATAAAAATTATGACGAAAGACCACAACAGCAGGCTGTCGTATTCACTACCGTGTTCGGAAGCGGCTTCTGGCAGAATAAATTTGGAGTATTTCCAGAAACAAAAAATGGTAATCAGGTAAATAAATATCAGGAATGCGAACAACAGATAGCCGTTGTATTTATTATCCTTGTCTGTTGCCACCTGCGTCATCTCTGCCTTCACCTGCGACAATTCAAATATTTTAGTCATTTGCCAGATGGCAATTGCTACTAAA
>JABDRK010000289.1 GCA_013041785.1 Eudoraea sp. | reverse complement strand
AGGCCAGGGCGGCTGCAATCCCCCCAAGTTTCCACCATAGCGGGAGCACCCTACGTTTCGATTTTTTTTGGTCCAGGGAAGCGGAAATAGATTCCCAAACCCGTTCCTCAGGGGTTTCCTGGTAATCTTTCAACCGGTCTTTAAAGACATGGTCAATATTATTCTTTTTCATGCTTTGCTGGTTTTAGCAAT
The DNA here is from genome assembly GCA_013041785.1 of Eudoraea sp. GTDB lineage: Bacteria > Bacteroidota > Bacteroidia > Flavobacteriales > Flavobacteriaceae > Lentiprolixibacter. The sequence continues at coordinate 7,617 of JABDRK010000289.1, read as the reverse complement.
ATGTATATGTTGTTTTTTGATCTTTTCCTTTAAAATCGACCGGGCGCGTGCCAGGTTAGATTTTGATGTTCCCTCGGAGGTTCCCAGCATTTCGCTGATCTCCTTGTGGGTATGTCCGTCCAACACGTATAGGTTAAAGGTTAACCTGTATTTGTTGGGTAGTTCCTGTATATATTTCAGCAAGGTTTGCAGATTGAGTTCATATTTCTCTTCTTCAACTTCAACTACCTCTTTATGATTTTCCGAAATCAGACTGAGGTACTCCTGCTTCCTATACTTTTGCAAAACAGTATTAATGGTGACCCGTTTCATCCAACCTTCAAAGGACCCCTTGGATTTATACTGCCCTATTTTATCATAGATTGTCATAAAACTGTCGTGCAAGTTGTCTTCGGCCTCTGTATGGTTTCGTGAATATTTAAGACAGAGTCCAAAGAGGGTGCCTGCATAGGTCCGGTACAGTTGTTCCTGAGCCTTGCGGTCTCCTTTCTTGCAGGATGCTATGAGCGTATCCAGATTCAAATTGTTGGTCAGAATTAGTGGATTAAGCCTATGGATTTACGGGGACGGTTATTTCAAAATATTCCGATACTCCATTTTCGTCTTCCCCGGTCCAGAAGCGAAACACGTATGGTTGTGAATAAAGACACAGGAAGTTAAAGGTAGCAGTAACTTCCTCTACTACCTGGGCACATTCCTGGTCTTCAAGCTCGGAACCTATGGCCACTACATTGCGTACCGTGGTATCTGCCTTGCGAATGTCAAATCCCTCAAAAAACACACAGGTATTGGGCCTGATAAAGGTAACGCTAACCTCATATGTTTCGTTCAGATCAAAGGATTCCGGCAGCTCCGCACTGGTAATCTGCAGAGGCACGAAATGATAGTTGACTTGGTCATCTTCGAGGTTGCAGGCAGAAAGCCCCAGCAACAGGATCAGTCCTATCCACACACGTAATTGCTTCATAATCATCACCACATTTATCGGTTAGATGAATAGAATGGGGAAAGGTTGCTTAAATGCCCGGCAACAATGGCCTGAGCAGGTTTATTAGTTTTTGAGCGTCTGTATGGCTTCCTTGATCTTAGCCTCCAGTTCTTCAAGTAGTTCGGGATTGTCTTGCAGCAGGGATTTCACGGCATCACGGCCCTGTCCTAATTTGGTTTCCCCGTAGCTAAACCAGGAGCCGCTTTTCTTGATGATTTCATAATTGACACCGAGGTCCAGGATTTCTCCAACTTTGGAGATCCCTTCTCCGTACATGATATCAAATTCTGCGGTTTTGAATGGTGGGGCAACTTTATTCTTCACCACTTTTACCCGGGTTTTATTCCCCTGTACGGCTCCATCCGTATCCTTGATCTGAGTAGACCTTCGAATATCTAGACGTACCGAGGCGTAGAATTTCAAGGCATTACCTCCTGTTGTGGTCTCCGGGTTGCCAAACATCACTCCAATCTTTTCCCGCAGCTGGTTGATAAAGACTACGGTACATTTTGTTTTGCTTATGGAACCGGTGAGTTTTCTAAGCGCCTGTGACATCAACCGGGCATGGAGGCCCATCTTGGAGTCACCCATTTCCCCTTCAATTTCACTTTTAGGGGTCAGAGCGGCCACAGAATCAATAATTACAATATCTATTGCCCCTGAACGGATCAGGTTATCTGCAATTTCCAAAGCCTGTTCTCCATGGTCGGGTTGGGATATAATCAGGTTATCGATATCAATGCCAAGGTTTTTGGCATAAAAACGATCAAAAGCGTGTTCCGCATCAATAAAAGCAGCAATACCCCCCTGTTTTTGTGCTTCAGCTATGGCGTGCAGGGTAAGGGTTGTTTTTCCTGAAGATTCCGGGCCGTAAATTTCCACAACACGCCCCCTGGGATATCCCCCAACGCCAAGTGCAATATCCAGGCCCAGCGAACCGGAGGGGATCACCTCTACATCTTCAACAACATGGTCACCCATCTTCATCACAGCACCTTTTCCATAGGTTTTGTCGAGTTTATCGAGGGTGAGTTTCAGGGCTTTTAATTTGGCGTCTTTTTCGCTGCTCATGGAATGCTAATTTGGCAATGGAGGGCTAAATTACCATTTCTTTTTGCATAACACAATCACCCAAGCAACCTTTTTCGCATTTTGCCATCTTCACAATAAGTCCCTGTCGGGAAAGACATATTTCCGGAGCATTTAAGCCTCCGGGCAATGTTGACCATGTACTTCGTTGAGATTCTATGAAAAAGAAAATACAATAGGCATGGTCGTTCAAGAGCCTTGATTTCAAGGCTCTTTTACATTTGCCATTCCCCTGAGAATGTGTATTTTTACCGCCTAATCATTCTTTTTCAACTTAATTAATTGGTATAGCATGCAACTGTACAATACATTAAGTGCGAAGGAAAGAGAAGCACTCATTGAGCAGGCTGGTCTGGACCGGCTCACCATCTCTTTCTACAAATACGCACACATCGGCAACCCAAAGATTTTCAGAAACCACCTGTTCATCAATTGGAACGAACTCGATGTCCTTGGACGGATTTACGTCGCCAATGAAGGCATCAACGCACAACTTTCCGTACCGGCAATAAATTTTGAAGCTTTCAAAGCCCATCTTGACAGCATTTCTTTTCTGGAGAATGTTCGTCTCAACATCGCCATAGAACAGGATAACAAATCCTTTTTAAAACTTAAGGTCAAGGTACGGCATAAGATCCTGGCTGACGGCCTCAGTGATCACACCTTTGACGTTACCAACAAAGGGGTTCATGTGGGGGCTGAACAGTTCAACCAATTAATCGAAGACCCGGATACCGTGTTGGTAGACATGCGCAACCATTACGAAAGTGAGATTGGGCATTTTAAGACCGCAATCACTCCAGACGTAGACACCTTCAGGGATTCCCTGGACATCATTGAAGAGCAACTGTCAGTACACAAGGAAGATAAAAACCTGGTTATGTATTGCACCGGGGGAATACGCTGCGAAAAGGCCAGTGCTTACTACAAGCACAAAGGATTTAAAAGGGTGTTCCAGCTGGAAGGTGGGATCATCGAATACACCAGACAGGTACGCGACAAAAATCTGGAAAACAAGTTTATTGGTAAGAATTTTGTCTTTGACCACAGGCGGGGCGAGCGAATTTCAGATGATGTAATTGCACAGTGTCACCAATGCGGAAAACCCTGTGATACCCATGTAAACTGTGCCAATGAGGCCTGTCATTTGCTGTTTATCCAATGTGAGGAATGTGCAGCGAAAATGAATGACTGCTGTTCTGACGCCTGCAGGGAAATCCACGAATTACCCTGGGAAGAGCAAAAAAAGCTTCGTAAAGGGAAGGAGGTGAGCAATAAGATATTTAAAAAGGGGAGATCGGAAGTACTCAAGTTCAAGAAGCAGCCTGCTACGGATTTCCGGGAGGCTTTCGGGAAATAGCCCGGCCTCTCGCCTTCTGTCAAAAAATAGTATCTTTAGCTCAGCAAAAAGAGTATGAACCTTTTTTGGTAATTCCGTATGGTTTTACCAAATCAAGATATAAAATATGGGTTGTAACAGTTGTTCAACCGGGAAGGATGGACAGCCCAGGGGATGTAGGAATAATGGGACCTGTGGATCAGATGGCTGTAACAAATTGACCGTGTTCGACTGGCTTTCCAACATGTCTTTGCCTTCCGGGCAACAGCAGTTTGACGGGGTGGAAGTCCGGTTTAAAAATAGCCGAAAGGAATTTTTTAGAAATACAGAAAAGCTTACTCTCAGTATAGGCGATGTGGTGGCCACCCAGGCCAAATCCGGCCATGATATTGGTATTGTAACCCTGACCGGGGAACTGGTGCGGGTACAGATGAAAAAGAAGAAGGTTACTACCCAAGAAGAAGAACTCCCAAAAATTTACCGCAAGGCCACCCAGAAGGACATTGACAAATGGCAGAAATGCCGTAACCAGGAAGAAGAGATCAAGAAAAGGGCGCGTGAGATGGCCATCCTGTTAAGCCTGCAAATGAAAATTTCAGATGTAGAATTCCAGGGTGATGGTTCCAAGGCTACCTTCTACTATACCGCAGAGGAACGTGTAGATTTCCGGCAACTGATCAAAGACATGGCCAAGGCCTTCGGGATCCGGATTGAAATGCGACAGATCGGCTACCGACAGGAAGCACAGCGCCTCGGAGGTATCGGGTCCTGTGGGCGGGAATTGTGTTGTTCCACCTGGCTTACCGATTTCAGGTCGGTTAGCACTGCAGCAGCCCGTTATCAACAGCTCTCTCTTAATCCACAGAAATTGGCCGGACAGTGTGGGAAACTCAAATGCTGCCTGAACTATGAGCTTGATGTCTACCTGGAAGCCCTGAAAGACTTTCCTTCCCAGGACGCCAAGATTTCTACCCAAAAGGGGATTGCCTTTTGCCAAAAAACGGATATTTTCAAAGAAACCCTCTGGTTTTCCTACAAGGATGACCCCTCTAACTGGCATGCCCTGACCAAGGAACAGGTGAAGGAGATCCTGGCAAAAAACAGGAGAAAAGAAAAAATTGCCAGTCTGGAGGAATATGCGGCAGACAACCACAAGGATGAACAAATGATCTTTGAAAATGTAGTAGGTCAGGATAGCCTTACACGGTTCGATCGGCCCAAGCGCAGGAAAAAAAGAAACAAAAAAAGGAAACCGACCAATAAAAAAAGCACTGTTAGAAATGCCTAGGATCTTGATTATAGGGCTCCTGTCACTCTTTTTATACTCTTGCAATAATGCCCTGGTTTTTTCTGAATTCCAGGCCAATGCGGGAGGTTCCTGGTCGCGCCAAGATGTCAAAGATTATAGTTTTACCCAAAACGATACGCTTACCAGGTATAATCTGTTTATCAATATCAGAAACGACAATACGTATCCTTACAGCAATCTGTTTCTGATCACTGATCTAAGCTTCCCGGACGGGACTGTAGTTCGCGACACACTGGAATATGAAATGGCATTGCCTGACGGGCAATGGCTTGGAAAGGGCTATGGAAGCCTGAAGGAGAACAAGCTTTTGTATAAGGAAAACATCGTTTTTCCGAATTCAGGCGTATATACTTTTGAAGTAGCCCATGCGATGCGCCAAAATGGTTCTGTTGAAGGTGTAAATAATCTCATAGGCATTACAGACGTAGGGTTTCAAATAGAAAGTGTAGAATAGCGTATGGCAAAGAAGCAGCAAAAAAAGAAAAACACAAAACCGGGATTTGGAAAGTACCTCAAATGGTTCTGGGCGTTATTCTTTACTGGAGTATTTGCGGTTTTCCTGATATTTCTCCTGGCTGCATGGGGGGTTTTTGGTGAAATGCCCACCTTTGAGCGATTGGAAAACCCCCAGACCAACCTGGCTACAGAGATCCTTTCTTCAGACGGGGAAACCCTTGGGAAGTTCTATTTGGATGACAACCGCACCCCGGTAGATTACAAAGACCTTCCTGAAAACCTGATTAATGCCCTTGTGGCCACAGAAGATGCACGTTATTATGAGCATTCAGGAATTGATGCGCGGGGCACATTACGGGCCGTTGTATTTCTTGGCCAAAGGGGAGGGGCAAGTACCATCTCCCAGCAATTGGCACGACAGCTTTTTGTCGGGATAAGATCGAGAAATAAACTACAGGCCATTACCCAGAAGATCAAGGAATGGGTCATTGCCACCCGCCTGGAGCGGAACTACACCAAGGAAGAGATCATCGCCATGTATATGAACATCTATGATTTCAATTACAATGCGGATGGGATACGTTCTGCGGCGAAGATCTATTTCGGAAAGGAACCCAAGGATTTAAAGATTGAAGAATCAGCCGTCCTGGTAGGCATGCTCAAGAATTCCTCCCTATACAACCCCTTGCGAAGGGCAGATCTTGTGCTCAACAGGAGGAATACCGTTCTGAGTCAGATGGCCAAATACGAATACATTACCGAAGCTGAAAAAGACTCCCTCCAGGCACTTGAAATGGACATCAATTTTAACCCGGAATCACACCGGGAAGGGTTGGCCACGTATTTCCGAATGTACCTGCAGCGTTTTTTGAACAAATGGGTAAAGGAAAACCCCAAACCGTTTAGCGAAGATGGCAGTGATACCTGGAATATCTATCTGGATGGGCTCAAGGTATATACCACGATTGATTCCAGGATGCAGACAAATGCCGAAGCGGCTGTGGCAGATCATATGAAACGATTGCAAGCTGAGTTTTTCCACCAGAATACTCCGCAACGCAATCCTACGACACCCTTTATGGACCTGGATTCTGAAGAGATCAACCTTATCATGGAAAGGGCCATGAAAAATTCAGAAAGATGGCGAAAAATGAAAGCCCAGGGAAGGAAAGAAAAAGAGATACGTGAATCTTTTACGCAGAAGACCGAAATGACGGTGTTCGACTGGAATGCAGAAACCAAGGAGAAAGACACCGTTATGACGCCTCTGGATTCTATACGGTATTACAAGACCTTCTTAAGGGCTTCAATGATGTCTATGGAACCGCAAACGGGCCATGTAAAGGCCTGGGTTGGGGGAATTGATTACAAACATTTTCAGTATGACAATGTCATCCAGGGCGCCCGGCAGGCAGGATCCACATTCAAGCCTTTTGTCTATGCCGCTGCAATTGACCAATTGCGGTATTCCCCATGCGATGAGTTGCCAGATAACCAGTATTGTATTGAAGCCAATAAACACGGGAATCCGGAACCCTGGTGTCCTAAAAATTCCAATGGTAAATATTCGGGGGAAATGTACAGCCTGAAAAGGGCGCTGGCCAATTCTGTGAATACGGTCACGGCACAACTGATAGACCGTGTAGGTCCCAAACCAGTGGTATCTATAGTCAGGAACCTGGGGCTTACCCGGGAAATACTGGAGGTCCCTTCTATCGCCCTGGGTACGCCAGATTTCAATGTTTATGAAATGGTTGGAGCCTATGGCACCTTTGCCAACCAGGGGGTTTATGTAAAACCCGTAATGGTAACCCGGATTGAAGACAAAAATGGCACAGTGCTTTATGAATATACCCCTGAAACCAAGGACGTGCTCAGCAAGGAGGTGGCTTATACTATGATTAAGCTGATGGAAGGGGTTACCGAAGGAGGATCCGGTACCCGTTTGCGACATACTTCCCAGGCTGAGGAGACCGTATATAAGGAAATCATCACCGGGTATCCGTACGAATTTCAGAATCCGATTGCCGGAAAAACGGGAACAACTCAGAATCAAAGCGATGGCTGGTTTATGGGGATGGTTCCCAATTTGGTAACTGGAGTTTGGGTAGGCGGAGAAGACCGTTCGACTCATTTTAAGAGTATTGTCTATGGGCAGGGAGCTTCCATGGCCTTACCTATTTGGGCGCTGTACATGAAGCAGAATTATGCCAACGAAGAATTGGGGATTTCTCAAGAGGAATTCGAAGCACCTGAGGAAATGACCATCATTACCGATTGTGCCAAGGTCAGAGATTCTATCATACAGATCAATAACCTGGAAGACGATCTGGACGACCTCGGATTTTAACGCAAAGAGACTCCCGCTAGATGGCGGGTTTTTTGTTTAAAAGCGTATTTTGGTGATTGGTCGGTTTCAATTTGCCAATCCTAATT
>JABDRK010000277.1 GCA_013041785.1 Eudoraea sp. | reverse complement strand
AAGACAAAATCCTCATTTTTATTGCTGCTCAAAGCTATATTGGGCTGCCAGTTAAATTGCTCCCCGAGTTTCAGGTTTGCCTCAATTTCCAACCCCAGGCGGTAGCTGTCTCCAACATTGGCCCTCAGGGGTGCCCCCACATCATTTAATTCCCCGGTGAGCACCAATTGGTCCTTATACTTCATGTAATATACGTTGGCATTAACCTGAAAGTCCGGGTTGAGGTACCTCCAGCCCAATTCAAAATCATTCAGCTTTTCTGGTCGGGGATTACCGTTCTCGTAGTCGTTCCGGTTAGGCTCGCGCTGGGCTACCGCATAGGAAAAATATAAACGATTATTGCGGTTTAGGGTGTAAGTAAGTCCGGCTTTGGGATTGAAAAAGTTAAAAGTATCATCCACAAGCCCTGTTTCTGCCCCATTGGCTTCATAGCTTACGGCCCGGAATTGCATATCTCCAAAAAGGCGCAATCGTTCATTCAGGCCATAATTGGTCTTGGCATAGATGTTGAAATCGGTTTTACGCGATTCGTCTTCGTAATACCGGTCCCGAATAAAACTATCCGGAGCATTTCGTGCCCAGATCACTTCCCCAAAGTGGTCGCCCTTATAAATATTATATCCCCCGCCAATCACGAAATCATAAGACTCTGCCGTTTTGGCTAAGGAAAAGACCGTCCCGTAGAAGTCATTGTCCAGCCATCTTCTACGCACTAAATCCGTCGTATTTACTTGCTCCCCATTTATGTTTACAGGCAGAAATCCGTAGGTGCCAAAATCATCATCTTCCCTGAACTGTTCAAAATACCCCCGGCCACGTGTAAAATGCAGGGCAAGGTGACTACTCCACTGCTTGTTCCAGTTTTCATTCCAGTGCAACTGGGCGTGGTCTTGTTTGTAGTTGTCCACTTCATTCTCATAAAAGCGGGTTTCCCCATTATCATCGGTATAAATCCCGGCGGGATTGAAAGTGCGATCTGTGGCAAGTGTCTCAGCATCAATCCCAAACCAGGACTGGTAGGTGATCTCATGTCCCCCGAACAGCACCCCCTTGATCAGCGTGTTTTCATCCTGATAGGCTCCCTGTAAAAAATAGGATTCTAATTCAGATGCTGCACGATCCACATATCCATCGGAAGTGATGCGGGACAAACGTCCGGAAAATTCAAAGTTATCATTGAGCAATCCTGTACTGAATTTTACATTATTCCTAAGCGTATTGAAACTACCGAATGAGGAAGCAAGCTGGGCATAGGCCTCTTCGGATACGGCATCTGTAAGGATATTGAGGCTTGCCCCAAAAGCACCTGCGCCGTTTGTAGAAGTTCCCACCCCGCGTTGCAATTGCAGGTTTTGAGTAGAAGAACTAAAATCGGGCAAATTTACCCAGAAGGTCCCATGAGATTCGGAGTCATTATAGGGGATTCCGTTAATGGTAACATTCACCCGTGTAGCATCACTCCCCCTTACGCGAATCCCGGTATACCCTATCCCGGCCCCGGCATCAGAGGTAGTAACCACAGCGGGTAAAAAGTTCATCAGGATAGGGATGTCCTGACCAAGATTCCGGGGGGTTATTTCCCGTTTTTCCAGATTGGTAAAGGTAAGGGGGATCTCTTTGTTCACCCGTATTGCCGATACCATAACCTCATCCAGGACTATTTTTTTCGACTCCAACGTATCTTTTGCCGTCTCTTCCTGAGCTGAAACAAACAAACCCAGACCCAGGAGCACAGTTGCCATGTATAATCTTTTCATCCGTAAAATTTTACGAATAAAAGGGGTAATTATTCTCAGTTTTTTGATTTTCCTATTCCGGAGATTTGGAATACATCCAAATGGCGTAATACGCCTCCCTTCCCGGCATTACCCGGGCAGGTTCGTTGGGTATAATCTCAGCCATTGTCGGTTCTCCATACAGGAATCTTTGTGTTTCCTGTGAGGAACGTACCTGCAACAGCACCCCTTTGAGATGCTGCAAAGGTACGATAGCTGTCGATTACTCAAAAAGAATAACCGGAAAAATTACCTCCTCCTGGAAGTCTGAAAAAATGGAATATGGTAGTACTAAACGCTTACCCCTGATGCGCAGGTTTTAAGAGGTCGTTTACTGTTTTAACCGGATTAAAAGTGAGCAGCGGTACTTCAACAAAAATCGTGTTCCAGAAAGCCATGGCTCCGTTCCATAGTCCGGGTAGTTCCAATGCTTTTAAGGGTTTTCCATCCTTGGTTTTTTCGGAAATAAAGCCCTGTGCAGTATCTACAAAATTCAAAAGGTTGTACTTCTCCCCTTTATAATTTTTGACTCCACATACCAGATCTACCGGGTTAAAATGGGTAGCATCATTAAATAAGCTGTTTTGATTCTTATCCTTAAAGTTTACCTGGGCAGATTCCACGATCTGCAAGGATATGTTATCCCTCGGATCCCTAACCCAGTAAGGACCTCCTCCGGGTTCACCCTCATTTTTGACCATTCCGCAAACCCGTATGGGTCGGTTAATCTTATCCCGTAAAATATCCAGCTGCTGTCCAAGGCTAAAGCCCGAATAATTGTCTGAAAAACGAACATTGAGCTGGTCCCTGAGGAAATTCTCTATTTCATGCATCTGATCTCCGGTGATCCCGTCAGCGTCTAATAAGGCCGCATAATGGAAGGCCTTTTTTTGCACTTGCAGAAGCACTCCTGCCAATAGTTTCTTGCTGGCTCCCGCCTGCCTGGCCATCTTGGGTACAGCTACATTATCAATATTCTTGATAAAAATAATATCAGCTTCCTGCTCATTAAGGTTCTCAATAAGGGCTCCATGCCCCCCGGGTCTGAATAACAAACTACCGTCTGCCTCACGAAATGGCAGGTTTTCAGGGGTAACCGCAAGGGTATCTGTAGCTGATTTTTGAAAAGAGTAGTCCACAACAAAATTCATCCCCGTTTCCGCTGAAACCCGCTCCCGGATTTCTGCATAGGTTTGTTTAAACAGCCTTTCGTGCTGGGGAGAAATGGTAAAATGCAAACGTGCTTCCCTGCCAACGGAAGCGTAATCAGCCGCTTCTTTCAAATGCTCTTCAAACGCTGTTACGGTTTGGGAATCATACTGATGAAAAGGCAACAAGCCCTTGGGATAGAAACTAAAATTCAAGCCTGAAACATCCAGCATCTTACGAACGAAATGCACCAAAGCCTCACCTGTGTTTTTGAATTTCTCTCCAATTTGATCTTTTACCTGTTCATAAAAGGGAAATTTCTCCAGATTATCCACTAATGTTGTTATATCCTGGTCATTTGTTCGCTCCAGGTATTCATCCAAAGTTTCCGCAGCGGGATCAAAGGCTTCCAGAAAATGAAAAAGTGCTTTAAACATGCGTGAAGCAGCACCTGAGGCCGGGACAAACTTCAAAAGGGATAGCAGTGTATCGGCCTCTTCATACTCCTTTATAATTGGACCGGATTCCTCTTCGGAAAAGCGCAGTATCCCATCGCCTACCAC
>JABDRK010000255.1 GCA_013041785.1 Eudoraea sp. | reverse complement strand
GTTCGTGCTGTGATGGCTTTCTTTACAGCTTCAGGGTCCAGGGTAAGGGTGTCGTCAATATCCGCCAGTACAGGCACCGCCCCAAGGGCAAGAACCGACTCAAAACTTGCTACAAAAGTAAAGGTAGGCAGGATCACTTCGTCTCCCGCCCCTACTCCGGCACTGGCCATGGCCACCGTCAGGGCTGCGGTTCCACTGCTAACCACCTGGGCGTATTTCGTCTGCATGCGCTTTGAAAGTGCTTTTTCAAGTTCTATGGCTTTCCAGTGCCCTTTGCGCATGCCATCAAACCCATACCTCATCAGGACCCCTGTATCCAGAACCTTTTGAACTTCCTTCCGTTCACTGTCACCAAACAACTCAAAACCAGGCATATATATCTTTTATGAATTAGTCAGGTCGATAACCGATTTGGCCAGCTTCCTCCTTACTTTTTTAAATTCAGCAAACATGTCATCCTCAGCACGATAACCCACAGGCATAACCAGAACAGCATGCAGTCCCTGCTCCTTCAGGCCAAGTAATTCATTGTAAGCTTCAGGCACGAAACCTTCCATAGGGCAGGTGTCTATTTCCTCCATGGCACAAATGGTCAGCAGGTTCCCCATAGCCAGGTATGCCTGCCTTGTTGCCCACTCCAGCACTTCCTGCTGTTCCTTTGAAGAAAACTGCTCAACCAAATACTCCCGAAAAGGATTGAGGATTTCGTCATTGGTTCCGCGGATTTCCTTTACCCTATCGAAGTAGCTTTTGATATAATCACTGTCTACATTGGTTTCCACACAAAATATCAACAAATGGGAAGCCTGAGCTACCTGTTGTTGGTTATAGGAGTGCGCTACCAATTGGTTTTGCAGTGATTCATCGCTTAGTACAACCATCCGGATGGGCTGCAGGCCATAGGAAGTGGCTGTAAGATTGAAGGCTTTTTTTAATCGGTCTAACTGTCCGCCGCTGAGTGTTTTTTCAGGATCAAATTTCTTGACTGCATAACGCCATTCCAGTCGTTCAATAGTATCAATCATATTCTGCTCCGTTTTTCCAATTTACAGGCATGGGAACATGCCTCCCTTACCGGGTGCAAAAATAGGGGAATTCTGGCATTATGTAAACAGATTGACAATGATAAAGGCCCGGGTTTATCCGGGCCTTTATTTCCTTAAACCTTGACCGGTTATTCCATGCCTGATAAGGGTTTGCCGGTAATGATTTGAGAGACTTGAGACAAGGTTTTAGGCATAATCCAGTTGTCTGATCTTATTCAGCGCCTCAGATTTTGAATTTACATCCAGCTTCAGGTAAATATTCTGGATGTGGAAATTGATGGTGCTGGTAGAGACATATAACTTATTTGCAATGGCTTTATAGGTATCTCCCTGGCACAGATGATCAATAATCTGATTCTCCCGTTCCGAGAAAAACCGATACGATTTTCTCCGAAAGGTGTCGATGATCTTTTTTACGATATCGTTACTCAGCGCGGCACCTTCATCCTTAATTGAATTCAGTGCATGCAGCAGCCTTTTTTTGCTGATGGGTTTGGTCAGGTAGCCAACAGCCCCGTATTTGAAGGCAGTTCTAATGGTGTCAAAATCATTGTCATTGCTCACGATAAGGATATTGGCCTCAGGGTCTATTTTTCGAAACTGCGAAATCGCTTCTATTCCTGTACAAGCAGGCAAATTCACTTCAGACAGGATAATGTCTGGTTTTTCCCTTTGGTAGTCATCCAGGGCATCTTCTGCCGATGTATAAATTCCGCAGAGGCTGTACTCGCTATAGGTATGAAAGTAATAGCGGTAGGTTTCATGAAACTTTGGGTCGTCGTCAATGACCATTACTTGGAGTGTAGTAGTATTCATAATGATATTATTTGGGATTGTATTATTGTTGTTGAGGTTAGTTGATTAGTTCGTCAATCCACAGGTCCAGTTTGTGATACACAAGAGGAAGCAGCTCCAGCAAATTGGGTCTGCTTTTGTCGCGTAAAAGTGATGGCCATTGCCAATATTTAACTAAAGGAAAGGGGCAAATCGCCTTAGCGCGCCAGATGTGCACGATGGGCCTTGCAAATAAACAGTGCCATAATCAGGAGTTAGCCGGTTCCCCGCGAACGGAAAAAGGCTGTTGTGGATTTCTCCAAATTTTGGGATGCTGAACAGGTGCCGGTGTAGGTGACACCTCTGGGCGGGGAGGCTGAAATTCCCCACAAATTTGAGGTAAAGTAGAACAATGTTTTCATAGAACAGAGATTTGGGTTGTACTGTTGTGAGTAGAAATTAGTAAAAACCACAGTTTACTGCCTAAGAAAATGCGATATTTTCGACGTACAACATCTCAAATGTGCAGTTCATCGATAAAACTGATAAAAATTATCAGGGTGTCTATTCCAAAAAAAAGGACCCAATTGCCAGTTGGATTGGCAAAAGGATCCTCTTTCGAGTTAATTATGCGGACTGCTTCGTGCTTCTAATCAATCATTGAATTCAACACTGGCACTAGCTACAGGGTTATACACTTCCATGATCCACTTCTCATCCCCGTATTGTCCGTCTAGGTTAGAACCGAATGCTATTTTAGCATCGTCCTTAGAATTAAAATCGGCCAGATATACATAATACAACCCATTCTCTGTATTATAAAATTGCTTAGCATTTAAACCTTTCTGGTTCAGCGTCTTAAGAAAAGCATCTAAATACTTTTTGTTCTTGTAAACATTAGCAATTAAGTAATAACCAGATGACACTCCAACGATATCCGACCGATTCTTAGCTCGTATAGGTAATTCTTTAAAGTCGCGCTTCAACGTTTTGAATTCAGGGCGTTTTACGGGCGCCGATTCAGCCAAAGCGGTAGGGATCTTACGCCTGGATACGGGTGAGGACGAGTCTTCTGTCCCTCTGATCTCTTTACGGATCATGCGTACCAGCGTTTCAAATTTTTTCTCAAACTGAGCACTTCGGACGTGCTCTATGGAATCCTGTCTCAGGATCAACTCATCCAGGATCAGGCGATTCTCCATGGCCAGGGAATTGGCATCCATAACCACAGGGCTCGTTTCTTGACCCTGCTCTTCTTTAAGGGCCAGGATCTGCTCTTCATAATTCCGCACAATCTCATCGATCTGGCGATCCTTACTGTTACTTGCGTAAGTCTCAGGATTTGCATCTTCATCCTTAAAGGTATAGGCAAGGGACAATTCGTGGTTCCAGCCCAGGTTTCCTCCGGTATCCGAGATATCCTTTTCCATCAAATACCAATAGACATCCTCCTGTTCAGGTTAAATCCGAGGCCCATAGACAAGCCATAGGTCTCATCATAGGTGGTCTGAAACCAACCGTAGTTGGGCAGGTCCAGTAAGAGGGAACCGATATAGGCAAACCTGTCCTCAGCGTTTTTACCCACTTGCACCATAGGCATTAAACGCCCATTTTCAAATATCCCACTGCGGGCAGAAAACGGGTGCGTATATTGCAGGGCCGTCCTCAGATTGTTGACATCCATTCCGGTAAGCAGGTTATTTGTCGTTTGGTTGTAACGGATAAGGTCTGTTGCAAACAAAGCCACATCAAAGCGTCCCATGGTTAGGGCTATTCCCGGTTCAATGACAATTTTGCTTTGCTTTTGTGATTCCTCAAGCGTGGGATCATTCTGCTCAGCAACTATCTTGCTGCGATCTATCCCCTGGCTTACATAGGTAATATTGGTTCCGAAAGTTAGTTTTGCATTATCGCCCAGTTTAACTGCACGTGCATAATTTGCGTTAAATCCAAATTCCTGCATAACGCCTTCCCACTGTCCGTACAGGCCTATACCTAGCGCTGTATTCTCATTGAGCTTATTGCTAAACCCCAGGTAATAGTTCTGTATATTGTCCTCATAAGATGCATATTGATTCCTATGCAGGATATTCAGATAAGACTTGTTCTCCCGTACCAGGGAAAATGTCGGGTTAATCAGGAACCGGTTAAAAAATAACTGGTTGTGAAACGGGCTCTTTACGCTGCTAAAGTTGCTCGTACTTTCCGTTTCCTGAGCGCTGGACGTTCCGATGCCCACTACTAAGGCCAGGATCAGGAAGGGAATTAAATTCCGTAGGTTAATACTAAAAGATTTCATTGGGTTGTAATTTTTCATCCGGTTGACAGGCGGAGGTCTTTCCCGTGTTGCGGTTTTTCTTCCCGCCGGTCAACCAAATAATCGCTGGGTGTTTTATTTCCCGGAGAAACTTCCGGGTAGGGAACGTTTAGTTCCAGCACATTTAGTCTTCATATTCAAATACGGTATTCGAATAGCCAGAATTGGGATCTATGGGCAATAGTTCCATGAACTGGTTTCGGTTATCCGCAAGGGTAGTCTTGCTCTTGTCTCCATAAGAGAAAACCAATTCCTGTACATCAGTTGAATTTGCTCCTCTATTAGACACCACATAGGCCAGTCCCTGATCTGCTTTCACTTTTAGCGCAAACTCATCCTCCCTGCTGTTGAAAGGAGCGCCAATATTCATGGCAAGGCCTACATTGTTGGATACCACCTGAAC
>JABDRK010000244.1 GCA_013041785.1 Eudoraea sp. | reverse complement strand
CTACTCTAAGAATTATCCATGAAGCCTTTACTGACCAACACACAATAGTAAATCTCACCAATCATTCCTATTTCAGGCTCGATTCAAGTACCGAGATATCCCATTATAAATTGCAATTGGGAAGTGAACAATTCCTGGATACCCACCCCAATCTATTACCCACTGGCGGATTGAACAATGTTCAGGGAACCGACTTTGATTTCAGAAAACCTAAAAACATTGGCAATACCCTAATGGACACCCCTTTTGCCTTGCATTCGTCTTTTGTAGCCGAAGCGTATTCCCCCATATCGGGTATCAGGATGCGGGTTAAGAGTAATCAACCGGCCGTGGTAGTCTATACCCCTCCTGCCTTTGCCGGTATTTGTTTTGAAACACAAAACTTTCCGGATGCCCCTAATATAGCATCCTTCCCGTCGAGTGCACTAAAACCCGGAGACAAATACCGGAACGAATCAGAGTTTGCCTTTGATTTAGTAACTTAGAAGTATAGTATTCTAAATCGTACCCCAATGAAAATTTTAAGATGGGTCTTAATTATCCTTGCTGCTCTGGTTTTGCTTTTTGTATTTGTAGGCATGCCTTATCTCAAGGAACAGACCAAGAAAAACAGTCCGGAACGCGTTGCTACCTACAGTGAAAACGGCCTTGACCTTGAGGTGAAGTATAGTAGTCCCTTTAAAAAAGGACGGATTATATTCGGAGAGCTGGTCCCCTATAATGTAGTCTGGCGTACCGGAGCCAACGAGCCAACCACCTTCTCCACCAAAACAGACCTGCAGATCCTGGGCAACTACCTGCCTACAGGAACCTACTCGCTCTGGACCATACCGGGACCAGAAAACTGGAAGGTCATGTTCAACAAAAAGGTGCCCGACTGGGGAGTAACGCTGATCAGCGGGGGCAGGGAGACCACAAGAGATGCAGAAAACGACATGTTTCAGGTGGAAGTTCCTGTTATGGGCCTCGATAAACCTGTTGAAAGTTTTACTATTGATTTTGAAGATATAGAAGAGCTGTATCTTACCCTGACCTGGGATAAAACAAAAGTTAGAATCCCGATCAGGCAATAGGTTTGAGTGTAACTTCAAATAGCAATCCTGACGGGTTTTCCCAATTGAAATACACAAGAAAACAGATACCCGACGTTAAGCAACTTGCCCAGGCGATATTTGCCGGCGACAAACCCTTGCTTGCACGTGCGATTACCCTGGTTGAAAGCCGGCGGCAAGAAGACCACGAAAAAGCACAGCAGTTGATCGAGGCCTGTCTCCCAAAAGGAAAAGAAAGCATTCGTATTGGAATAACCGGAGTACCGGGAGTAGGGAAAAGCACATTTATAGAGCGTCTGGGCAAACTGATTACCGGGCTTGGAAAGAAAGTAGCGGTTCTGGCTGTTGATCCCAGCAGCAGTGTAACCAAAGGGAGCATATTGGGGGATAAAACAAGGATGTATGAACTATCGAGGGATCCTGATGCCTTTATCCGTCCTTCCCCAACCGGAGATTCCTTGGGGGGTGTGGCCAGAAAAACCAGGGAATCTGTGGTCTTATGTGAGGCTGCGGGTTATGAGATCATCCTGATTGAAACCGTAGGCGTTGGCCAGAGTGAGACTGCGGTGCACAGTATGGTCGACTTCTTCCTGCTACTTAAGCTTGCCGGTGCCGGTGATGAACTTCAGGGGATTAAACGCGGTATTATGGAAATGGCAGACGGGGTGGTGATCAATAAAGCCGATGGAGACAACCTGAAAAGAGCACAAAGAGCACGGTCAGAATTCGAAAGAGCCTTACAGTTGTACCCTCCTAAATCCAATGGATGGGTTCCCAGGGTAACAACTTGTTCTGCCCTGAATAATGAGGGGATACTCGAGCTTTGGGAGTTGATCCTTGAATTTGTGCAACAAAATAAGGCGTCCGGCGCCTTTAAGAATAACCGGGAAGAGCAGAACACCTACTGGTTCCTCCAAACCGTTGATGAATTGCTGAAATCCAGTTTTTACCAACATCCTGCTGTAAAAGCTGAGTTGGAGAAACTAACCAAAAAGGTTGCCAACAACCAAATATCTCCTTTTAAAGCAGCTGAATTGCTGCTCGCCGGTTATAAATCCAACTAAAATAAAAAGACTAATTTTGCTGCAATCCTAAAGTCCGCAATGAATCCCATTACTGACGCGCATTTATCCCTTGTGATTCCAGTCTTCAACGAAGCCGAGAACATAACCCTGCTCGTAGAAAGAATCCATGAGTCTTTGAAAGGGTACAACTACGAGATCATCCTTGTGGATGATTTCTCCTTTGACGGAACCAGACGTGTAATAAAGAAGCTGGAAGACAAGCGCGTACATTTGATCGAATTAAAAAAGAATTACGGCCAGAGCCTTGCCCTGGCAGCTGGTATCGACTATGCCAAGGGAGCGTATATCATTACCATGGACGGGGATATGCAGAACGATCCCGCAGATATTCCGCAAATGCTGCATTTTGCCATTGAAGAAGGATATGATGTAGTTACTGGAATACGGCAAAAACGCAAGGATTCCCTGATCAAGAAGATCCCTTCTAAAATCGCCAACTTCATGGTCAGGAGAGTATCCAAGCTCGATATCAAGGATAATGGCTGCGCATTAAAAGTGTTTACCCGGGATATTGCCAAAGATCTCAACCTGTATGGGGAAATGCACCGGTTTATAACCTTGCTGGCACATCTGGAAGGGGCTCAGATCAAACAAGTTCCCGTGCGTCATCATGCCCGGAATGCAGGGGTTTCCAAATATGGATTGGAGCGGGTTTTTAAGGTGGTAGCGGATATGATGCTATTGCTTTTTATCCGGAAATATTTCCAGCGACCCATCCACCTGTTTGGTATATTCGGGGTTTTACTTACCGTACTCGGAATTTTGATCAATGTGTATCTCTTTATTCTGAAATGGGGTTTTGGGGAAGACATTGGCAATCGCCCGCTGTTGATTTTTGGAATGATGTTTATCCTGGCTGGCATACAATTATTCACTATCGGAATTGTAATGGAGCTCATAATCCGGACCTACTATGAATCACAAAATAAGCGGCCCTACCGCATAAAGCGAACAAGCATTGGGGGTAAAAATCAGTAAAAAAGTCCTGACAACCACCCTGAAGCTCATTGCCAGTGTGGTACTGCTCTATTTTGTTTTCAGTAAAATCCAATTAAAGGACGTTCTGCTCACAGTACGAGAAACAGATCCATTATTTCTCCTCTTCGCCCTGTTGGCCTTTCTCTGCTCCAAGTTCCTGGCTGCTTTTCGCCTGAATGCCTATTTACATCAACTGGATGTGTTGCTCACCCATATCAGTAACCTCAAGCTGTATCTGCTTGGAATGTTCTACAACCTTTTCCTGCCGGGCGGTATTGGAGGTGATGCTTACAAAGGCTATGTCCTCAAAAAGGAATATGGGATCAAAACCAAGCGCGTAGTGGCTATTATGGTGCTTGACCGTTTGAGCGGACTGCTACTTCTTTTTGTATATGCCTGCCTGTTGGCACTGATGTTGGAAGTTACCTCACCATCGTGGATGCGTATCTTGATCGTGTTGGCAATTTTCCTTTCGTTACTAGTCTTTTGGCTGCTCAACAAGCGCTTTTTCGATTACGTATTTCCGGTTTTCTGGAAGTCCCTTGGGTACTCCGCAGGGGTGCAGCTGCTTCAGTTGGTATGCGTATTTCTAATTTGGAAATCACTTGGAATGAATACAGCACTGGTCCCCTACCTGTTTGTATTCCTGGTATCTTCCATCGTGGCCGTACTTCCCATAACCATTGGTGGTATTGGCAGCCGTGAAGTAGTGTTTCTCTACGGTGCACTCTGGTTAGGACTGGAAGAAGGAACTGCTATTAGTATAAGTGTGGTTTTCTTTTTAATCACAGCAGTGGTTTCCCTCTTTGGGGTGATTTACCATTTTAAAAAACCGATTCTCAAAGTATATTAAAAAAGGTCAGGAATCATTTCAAATACACCAGATGGCGTTTTCTGATTACCTCGTTTCGGGTTTCGGGATTCAGGAAACGGGCCTGTAAACGGGTAATCCGGAATTGATCTGCTGAAAATTGCTTCTTCCATTGCAGTCCCTGGTTTTGCAATTCCAGAAGTTCTTTTTCCGTAGCGTATACCCAAACGTCTTCTAAATCAGCAACAGCTTGTGCAGTGGTAATTTTTATGGGCTGCCGTATATAAAAATCCAGAGCCCAGGTGTGTCCGTCAGAGATTTTGTATATACGTTCCGGTGGGATGTTGTTTTCCTTTACTATTTCCGCCATGGTAGCTCCGGCTTCATACTTTAGCAGGGAAGGATAAAATCCCAGGTTAAGTGATAAATTAAGCAATACTGCACTCAACACCGCCGTAGTTATAATTTTGCCAGATAGCGTCGATTTCTCAACAATTACATAAACTAAAATAGCTATTGAAACTGACAATATTAGACCCTCCAGAATTCCGGCCTCAAATACGAATTGCGTGAGCAGTACAGCAACTATGAAACACAGCCCCAGTATTCCATACTGAACATTCCGAAATATCCTCAAGGCCTTTTCCCGGTTTTCATTCCGCAACCAAACGAGATAGGCAGCCGTAAGTACGGCAAATAACGGTATGGTAATATTGAGGTAATGCGGCAGCTTGAATTGTGCGAAACTAATCAGGATAAATATCAGGGTAATTCCCCCCACGGTAAGTAATTCAGCTCCCTTAACCCTTTGGAAACGGTTCCTGATGATGCGTTTTACCCGCGATCCGTAGGCCGCAAGGCCAATCACCGTCCAGGGCAGGAAAACCCAGAGGAACGTATGAAAAAAGAAGAAATAATCGCTGCTGTTTTGACCTACCCCTTCCCCGCTCAGGCGTTCAAAACTCTGTTCCCAGAAGATAAAACGGAACCCGGTACGGTTTGCTTTTCCTCGGATTACTTTTTCAGGGTGCAAATCAAATTGCTGATAATAGGCATAGAGCATTGGTGTGATGGTAAGGGCAAAAACAAGAAGAGCCACCAAAACCCGCCAGTCCAGCAGTAGTTTCCACTTTCGGGAATAGGCCAGGTAACACAAAAGGGGCAGGGCAATAACCACCAGGGCGATCTGTCCTTTGGTAGAAAAGGCGAGTCCCGCTCCAATAGCGCCCATCACGATGTTAATTAAGGTTTTCCGTTCAAAAAACAGTACTAATTGCCAAAGGGCAAATACCGTAAATCCGGTAAGTACGGCGTCTGTGCGAACATCAATTACAGACAGCACAATGGTCTGGGCCGAAAGGAAGATCAGGGCTGCAATTTTCCCTGCATCCTGATTGTACAGCGTTTTACCCAGGCCATAGCAACTCCAGCCACCCAGGAGGGTTACTAAAATTGCAGGGATGCGGTAGGCCCAGTCGTGTATACCAAATATCTTGAAAGACAAAGCAGCCAGCCAGTAATGCAGGTGGGGCTTGTCCAGATACTCCTCAGGCCCCTTGAAGAGGTTTATAAAGTCATTTTCCTGAACCATCCGCATGGCCATGACGGCAAACTGGGCTGAGTCGTTCTCAAAAAGGGTTACAAACATACCGGCCAGGTAAACCAGCAAGATTAGGCCAATGAGTATCCAGAATCGGGTCCGGGAAATCATAAACGGAATTTGTAAGTAGCAAAGATATACAACCTGGCGAAGGTCCACCCAAACAATGCGCCAATGGCGAGGCCTGTAAGCACATCCAGGGGAAAGTGCACTCCGATATAAATACGGCTATAGGCAACGATCAGGGCCCAGAGGATCAAAATTATCTTGAGATAAGGAAAACGCTTATTTAAAAGCTGACCAAAGAACAAGGCAATGGCGAAGGAATTAGCTGCATGGGCCGAAAAATACCCGTATTTACCGCCGCAACTCGCTTTAACCAAACGTACCTGTTCCCCCAATTCCGGATCATAACAGGGTCGCAGGCGCATCACCCCGTATTTGAAAAAATTTGCCAGCTGATCCGTACAGGTTATAAGCAGGGCCACCGATATTAATACCATCAGGGTTTTCTTCCAGCCCAAATGACTGTAGGAAAGGAACAGTAAAATAACATAAAGGGGTACAGCGGTCCATTTGTTGGTCAAAACCATCCAGAAGGCATCCCAGCGTTCGGATCCCAGCTGGTTCAGAAATAAAAAAAGGTCTTTGTCCAGATGTATCAGTTCCTCCCACATAGGTTCAGGCTTCGTATCGACTTACTTCGCGATCATAGAATGCAACCGCTTCTTCAATAAGTCTTTCCGCCTCAACAGCCAGTTGCTCCTCATCCTCTTTGGTAAAATCTTCCAGCCATTCCACTTCATCATTTTCCAGGTTGATAATAAATCGGGGGTAGACTGTGTGGACGATAAATATGGCGCTGGGGAAATCTGTATTATCTCCGAGCAGAAATTTGGGCAATGTCATGGCAATTGGTATTTATAAGCTGACTCAGGTGGCGATCAACCTTCTGGTCATATAATTAAATCGAATATACAACATTATGGCCGATGCCGTAAGTCCTGAAAGCAGTCCAATCCAGATCCCTATACTCTTTAACCCGGTGTATAACCCCAGATAAAAACTTAGTGGAAAACCAATTACCCAATAGGCAATAAAGGTAATCAGGGTTGGGATTTTCACATCCTGAAGCCCCCTCAGGGCCCCCAGTATAACCACCTGTAGTCCGTCCGATATTTGAAAAACAGCCGCAACCAAAAGCAACTGGGCAGCCAGTGCAATAACCTCCAGATTGTCTGCCTGGTTCAATAGGTCCTGTTCATCAAGGTACAAGGTTGGAAACCAATACCGACCGAGTAAAAACAAGGCAGCAAAAACAATTTCAAGCAACAGGGTCATAAAAAAGATCGATTGGGCAATGCGTCTCAATTCCGTGAAATTCCGTAACCCTTTCTGGTTTCCCACGCGGATCATGGCCGCAACTCCCAATCCCATCCCAAACATAAAGGTCATACTGCTCAGGTTCAGGGCAATTTGATTGGCAGCCTGAGGATTCTTGCCCAAGACCCCACTCAACCAGACCGCCGCCGTAAAAATGCCTACTTCAAAGAACATCTGCAGTGCAGAAGGAAATCCCAGGCTGATAATCTTTCGGACCTCCTTGGTTTCCAGCCTTCTGAAATTGAACCCGGTGACAAAATCGTGAAATTTCTTTCTGTTTTTCAGCAAATACCAAAGGAAAAAAAGCATGATGAGCCGTGCCATCAGTGTGCCTATGGCTGCGCCTATGATGCCCAATTTGGGAAAGCCAAAGGCACCAAATATCAAGAGGTAATTCAGGATAATATTCACCACATTAGCCAACACGGTCGCAAACATGGGATATTTGGTCTGGGACAGACCCTCAGAAAACTGTTTAAAGGCCTGAAACATGATCAGCGGCACCAGGGAAAAAGCGACAATATCCAAGTACGGGATGGCCAGCTGAACCACTTCCTCGGGCTGGTCCATATACTGCATTAGGGGTTTCGCCAGGAGAATAATTCCAAAAAGCACCAATCCCAGTATGGTACAGAGGACCAAACCGTGTTTCAGGGCATTTTTCCCTGCAACCTTATCTCCGGATCCGTCTGCTTCTGCCACGAGCGGGGTGATTGCTGTGGAAAAACCTATGCCCAGTGACATAGCCACGAATACAAAACTGTTCCCCAGGGACACCGCGGCCAGTTCGGCAGTCCCTAATTGCCCTACCATAACGTTATCTGCAAAGGCCACAAACGTATGTCCGAGCATTCCCAATATTACCGGGGCAGCCAGGCGGGCGTTATATCGAAACTCCTTGGTGTATTGCTGAAACAATTTTCCTGTTTATTATTGAATCAAATGCCTGATAAAGGATGGATACATTGTCATTGGGGTGTTTGTTAAAGTGCTTTGGCCTCCTCCCAATAAACATCCATTTCGGCCAGAGTCATATCTTTTAGGGCCTTCCCCGCTTCCCTGGCTTTGCTTTCCAAATATTGAAAGCGTTTCATGAATTTCTTATTAGTGCGCTCCAGAGCATTTTCCGGGTTTATTTCCAAAAAGCGGGCATAGTTAACCATGGAAAACAATACATCGCCAAATTCGGCCTCTATACGTTCCTGCTGCCCTGAATCTACCTCGTGTTGAAGCTCTTCAAGCTCCTCCTTAAGCTTTTGAAAAACCTGTTCTGGCCGCTCCCAATCAAAGCCTACACCAGCCACCTTATCCTGAATCCGATTTGCCTTGACCATGGCCGGAAGACTATTGGGAACCCCCTCCAGTACGCTCTTCTTTCCCTCCTTGAGTTTGATGGCCTCCCAGTTTTGTTTTACCTCCTCTGCATTTGCAACTTTAACATCTCCGTAAATATGCGGGTGTCGGTGAATTAATTTTTCACTGATCCCATGGGCAACATCTCCTATATCAAATGTCTGGCTCTCGGACCCTATTCTGGCATAAAAAAAGATATGCAAAAGCAGGTCGCCCAACTCTTTTTTGACCTCCTGCAAATCCTCATCCAGAATGGCATCACCCAGCTCATAAGTCTCTTCGATAGTTAAATGCCTCAGGCTTTTCATGGTTTGTTTCTTGTCCCAGGGACACTGCTCCCTGAGTTCATCCATGATGGTCAGTAACCTGTCTAATGCCTGTAACTGCGCTTCCCTGCTATTCATGCGATCCAAATTTGCGCAAAAGTACAAAGAACAGGGTTTGGGCATCGGCATTTTTTGCTGTAATTTTAATAGTGATAACTTCCCAAAGCCAAATGGCCGAGGCCTAATACACCATTCCCATGCGCAATCGAATTTTTTCCTGCCTGACCTTATTCCTTCTTCTATTAGGTTGTACCCCCACGCAAACCTATGATGTCCTTATCCGGAACGGACAGATTTACGACGGGTCAGGCGAACCCGCATACACCGGCGATATCGGAATTGTCGGAGATCGGATTGAAGCCATAGGTGAGCTCGAAAATGCACGTGGTAAAGAAGAAATAGACGCTTCCGGAATGGCCGTTGCCCCGGGTTTTATCAATATGCTGAGCTGGGCCAATGTCAGCCTTATTGAGGACGGTCGGTCGCAAGGTGATATTCGACAGGGTGTAACTCTTGAGGTTTTGGGGGAGGGACGCTCCATGGGTCCCTTAAATGATGAAATGAAAGCAAACATGAAGGAAGGACAGCAAACTATTAAATATGATATCAGCTGGAACTCTCTGGGAGAATATCTGGATTTTCTGGAACAAAAGGGAGTCTCAACCAATATCACCTCCTTTGTTGGAAATGGTACCCTTCGTCAATATGTCATGGGGTATGAAAACCGACCCCCTACAAGCAGTGAAATGGAGGAAATGAAGGCACTGTTGCGCCAGGCCATGGAGGAAGGTGCGGTGGGTATGTCAACTTCACTATTATATGTTCCCAGCGGGCATGCCCAAACGGAAGAAATTATCGAACTGGCGAAAGTGGTGGCCGAATATGACGGGATGTATATCTCCCATATTCGGGATGAAGAAGGCAAGTTGCTGGAGGCAGTCACTGAACTTATCCGTATTTCCGATGAAGCCGAAATTCCGGCGGAAATCTATCATTTTAAAGCTTCTGGCAACGCCAACTGGGAGTTGTTAGACCAGGCGATTGCCCTTGTAGACAGTGCCCGAAGCGCCGGACTGGAGATTACCACAGATATGTATATGTA
>JABDRK010000235.1 GCA_013041785.1 Eudoraea sp. | reverse complement strand
TACATATACATTGCTGGATCCCTGCTGTTTGGAAATTCCGGATATCTGGGCTACTGCAGCCGAGGCGTCATCAATCCCTTTTAAGGCTAAGGCTTCTGCACTAATGGCTTCCTGAATAACCAAAGATTTTTTCTGCTCCAGAAGCAACGCAATCTCAGAATCGTTTCGTGTAGATCGGGTAACCACAACTTCATCCAGACTAACACTGCCCGATCCCAAAGCGGCATCTACCACAATCTCTTTGTCGGCCTCTACTACCACATCGGGAATTTCTAACGTTTCATATCCTAAAAAACTAAAAACCAAAGTGTAGGTTCCCGGATCCACTTTTTGAAATTCGTAGAATCCATCAAAATCAGAAGTAGTTCCTTTGGAGGTCCCTTTGATCAATACATTAGCGAAAGCCAGGGGTTCATTGTTCGCTTCCTTATCGGTAAGCTTGCCTACAATACTACCTTGTTGCTGGGAGAAGGTTAAGCTGATAAAAAATAAAAATATAAAGGTCAGTAATGGTTTCATTAAGCTGATTTTCATTTTCTGCGGCAAAGAACGCATGGAGTTGTAAAGGTCCTGTTATCTGCAGGTTAAACCTTCGTGTATTTACAGTTACCAAAAAGTTATGAGATTAACGCACTGTTAAGCGGTAAGAAATGCCTTTCCATAATTAAGAACATAAAAAATGTAACTTGCGGCACTAATTGATTTCAATGAACTGGGAACAACTACTTTCACTTAAGCGATTCGGTGATACTAACAAACGATTACGAAGGGAACAGGACCCTACCCGACTGGGGTTTGAAGTGGATTACGACCGGGTGATCTTCTCGGCGGCATTCCGCAGCCTGCAGGATAAAACACAGGTGATCCCGCTGTCCAAAACCGATTTTGTACATACCCGGCTTACTCACAGCCTGGAAGTTTCCGTTGTGGGCAGGAGCCTGGGGCGTTTGGTGGGCAAACAACTGCTTCGTGTACATCCTTATCTGGAGGAAACCCATGGATACCAGTTCAATGATTTCGGAGCCATTGTCGCCGCTGCTGCCCTGGCCCATGATATTGGCAATCCCCCTTTTGGCCACAGTGGTGAAAAGGCCATAGGGGAGTTTTTTACTGTAGGTGCGGGAACCCAGTATCAAAAAGAACTCTCGGATGGGGAATATGAGGACCTGGTCAGTTTTGAGGGCAATGCCAACGGTTTTAAACTCCTTTCTGAATCCCGGGAAGGGGTAGAGGGAGGGCTGCGTTTAAGTTATGCTACGCTTGGGGCCTTTACCAAGTATCCTAAAGAATCCCTGCCCAAAAAACCCACTAGGCATATCGCAGATAAGAAATATGGATTTTTCCAAACAGACCGGGATTCTTTCCGGGAAGTGGCTGAGGAGTTAGGCCTGGACCCCAGAGGGAGCAAGGAGGCCCTTTCTTATGCCCGCCACCCCATGACCTATTTGGTTGAAGCGGCAGATGATATCTGCTATACCATTATTGATTTTGAAGACGGGATCAACCTGGGGCTTATTCCCGAAGAATACGCCCTGGAGTACCTGATCAAATTGGTAAAGGATAGAATAAATACCAAAAAATATAATAGTCTGGTCCATATGCAGGATCGCCTGAGCTACCTCAGGGCATTGGCCATAAACACTTTGATTGCCGATGCCGTCCGCATTTTTATGGAAAATGAATCTGAAATACTGAACGGTATATATGATGTAGCTTTATTGGATAAGAGCCAGTATAAGGCCCAGATAGCAGATATCATAGACCTGAGCGTATCCCGCATATACAGGTCTGAAGAGGTGATAGAAAAGGAGATTGCCGGATATCGAATCCTGGCCGATATCCTGGAAGTATTCAGTACGGCATTGATAAGAGATAAGCAGGGAAAAGCCTCCAATTATGATCGTTTAATGATAGGCCTGCTCCCTCCGGTTTTCCGGAATTCGAATGCCAGTACCTACCACATTTTACTGAACACATCCTGTTTCGTCGCCAGTTTGTCTGATGGCTCAGCCGTTCATATTCACAACAAGATTACTGGGAAGACACTTTAAAAATTGTAGGCAATCCCGATTCCCAGAATTTGCTTGAATTGGATCCTCGGTTCCCC
>JABDRK010000234.1 GCA_013041785.1 Eudoraea sp. | reverse complement strand
CTTTAATGCCATCATGGTAACGGCTGGGGCTGAATCCATCCCCGAGCCATTGGTAGAACAATTGGCAGATGGAGGAAGGATGATTATCCCCGTTGGACCCCATCGCGGGATTCGACAATTGGTACTGCTCAGCAAAAAGAACGGGAATATCAAAAGGAGAAATCTGATGGCTGTTCGTTTTGTTCCCTTTACGCGCCAGAAATAATGCCCATAATACGTCAGATAAGGTCCGGGAAGTATATCGAGCTAAACAAAACATGCCTTTCAGAACACTAAAAGCAACTTCCGTTCGTTAGATAGGCATAAATCTCACAAATCTTTTCTATGAAAAAATTACTTCAATTTTCGAAACCCCTGTTACTTTTATTTACGGCTGGTCTATTGATTACCAGTTGTAGCGAAGATCAGGAAAACCCGATAGACGGGGCTGAACTTAGCCAGACAGAACTACGGACTATTCTGGAAACAGATGCTGTTTCTGCTTCTGCAGATAGTATTCTGGCCGATTTATATGCTTCTAATAATTCTCAATCAGGCAGAAATGCCCCGGACTGTTATGAAGTAACCTATACAGAGTCCGGATTTACGGCCGTTTTCAACAATTGTGTGCTTAATGGTACGGATAATGCCAATGGTACGGTTACCGTAGTATACAGTACAGAACCAGGTACGGCTTCCTTTACGGCTACCTATGTAGATTTTTATGTAGGAGACATCAAACTAAACGGTACACGTACGTTTACAATTATTGGGGACCCGAACCAAAGTGCTATTTCTTTTTCGGTAACCAGCGATATGACCGCCGAGTTTTCGGATGATTCTGTTATTACAGAAAATGGCAGCCGGGAATTTACATTCACTTTCGGTGATAGTTTGGAAACCAGTACCTATTCAATTACCGGTTCCTGGGAACTTAACGTAGATCAGCAGGAATACGCCGTGAACATTACCTCTGCTTTGGAAGGTAACCTAAGTTGTGGATACCTGACTTCAGGAACCATGGACATAAGTAAGAACGGACTAGAAGTAACCGTAGATTTCGGAGACGGAACCTGCGATAACATAGCGACCATCATTTATCCGAACGGAGCAACGGAAGATGTTACCTTAGACGACTAGTTTTCGCAATAAAGACTATAGACACCCCCTTCGCTTATCGATCGGGGTGTTTTTTTTGTTTTCATCTTTGGTAGTGAATCAGGGAAAGATATTTCCATATACATAACTCCCTGAAAGCGTACAGATATCATTTGATTTAAGGGCATAGAAAAAGGGCAACATTTGTTACCCTTTCTGATCCCTGTCGGATTTCTCTTTGGTCACGGCTTGTACTGCTTAGTACACGTACTGTCTGTTGGCTGTCCAATGCACCCTTTTACTGTCTTTAAACTTTGAAAAGTAAGAAAACCGCCTGGATGATGTTGGTAGTTGATTGCTTTTGATAATCATTCTATTATCTATTGTTGGTTGTTTTAAAGGCAGCTGATCTTAGTGAACGTAATGCCTTACTTCGGTCCATTTTACGCGCTTGCTATTCCTGAAATTCGAAAAGTAGCTGAATCGCCTGGATTCTGTCGGTGTTTTTTTCAATAATGCTTTCATGGCTGTCGTTTTTGATTGATGATTGTTGATTGATGATTTTTTACTTAGTGCACATAGTGCCTTACTTCGGTCCATTTTACGCGTTTGCTGTCTTTAAAGCTTGAAAAAGAGGTAAAACGTCTGGATTCTGTTGGTGTTTGATTTGCAAATAGTCTCATGGTTTAATATTTTATAGTTAACACTTTTATTTTTTAAGTCGTTTCTGGTTTCTTCCGGTCGCTTTTTGTTTTTAAGTTATCGGTTTTGAAACCTGACTTTGTAACTGACTTACACCTAATAGACGCACAACTCATATTTTTGTTACAGTACCTTGCAATAAATAGTACCATCTTATGCAATTTTTAACATTTATAAATCTGGCGTAATAATTTATGTTGCTGTATTTCAATACTTTAACACATACATACAGTTTTTAAATAAATAGGGGATGGGTTCAAAAATTCTTGTGTATTAGTCATATTGAGGGCTAATTCCCTCCAAATCAACCTAAATATTCAAGTTAAAATGAAGCCCGGAATATTTTATAAAACCTGACAAAAATCGTATTTTAGGAGACTTTGCCTAATTAGCTTTACAAACAATCTGAAAAAAACTAACTCATGAAAGTATACGATGATAAACACATAAAAAATGTGGTCTTTGTTGGTGCACACAACAGTGGGAAAACCACATTGGCCGAAACCATGTTATTTGAAGCAGGCCTGATTAGCCGTCGGGGGACGGTAGAAGGTAAAAATACGGTTGCAGACTACCACGAGGTTGAACATGAACGGGAAGCTTCTGTATTTGCGACCCCACTGCATACAGAATGGAGGAACTACAAGATCAACATTATAGATACTCCCGGACTGGATGACTATGTAGGAGAGATTATCTCTTCCATACGGGTAGCGGATACTATTGCTGTAGTCCTTAATGCTCAGCATGGGGTAGAAGTCGGAACTGAAATTATCTGGAACTATGTAGATACATATCACAAGCCCACCTTGTTTGTAGTAAATCAAATTGACCACATGAATGCCAACTGGGAAGACAGTATTAAAAGCATCAAAAACCTGGTAGGTAATAATATGGTACTGGTCCAGTACCCCTTAATGATGGACGGTGCACAGTGTATTATTGATGTACTGAAAATGAAATGTTACAAATTCGGAAAAGAGGGGGGAAAACCGGAAAAATTGGAAATTCCTGAAGACCAAAAAGAAATGGCAGACTACCTGCACAATGAATTGGTAGAAAAGGCTGCTGAAAATGACGAGGACTTGATGGAACTCTACTTTGATAAGGGGACCCTGAATGAAAATGAAATGCTACTGGGAATCAAGGCAGGGATGCTCAATCACGACCTTTTCCCGGTATTCTGTGTTTCAGCCCTGAAAGATATGGGAAGCGGCCGGCTCATGGGATTTATCGACAATGTGGCACCTTCCGCAGCCGATCTCAGACCCGAACAAACCGTGGAAGGAGATATACTCGTAAGGGAAAAGCAGGCCCCTACAGCGCTCTTTGTATTTAAAACGCTGTACCAGCCTAGCCTGGGACAAATCACTTTCTTCAAAGTCAAATCCGGAGAAGTTAAGTTAAACGATAAACTTGTGAACTCCAGGACTGGAGAGACAGAAGTGCTCAACCAGCTCTTCATCATGGATGGAAAGAAAAGAAATCCGGTTTCAAAATTGGAAGTAGGAGACATCGGTGCTACCCTGAAATTGAAGTATACGGAAACGAACGATACCCTTCACCAGGCTGGTAAACCAATAACGATCAAACCCATTAAATATCCTCAGTCAAGAACCAGAAAAGCTGTAAATGCTGCCAATCAGAAAGATGAGGAGAAACTGAACGATGCATTGAGAAAGATCCATAGCCAGGACCCAACGGTAGAAATGGAGTTTTCCAATGAATTAAAACAGCTGATTCTCGGATGTCAGGGCGAATTACACCTGGCTACCATAGATTGGATGTTAAAGAATATTTACGGGGTCGAAGCCGTGTATAAAGAACCTAAAATTGCCTACCGAGAAACAATACAACGCTCTTCTTCAGCGAATTACCGGCATAAGAAACAATCCGGTGGGGCGGGTCAGTTTGGAGAAGTGCATCTTAAAATAGAACCCTGGTATGAAGGCATGCCAGAACCCGAGGGATTCAATATCCGGGGTAAGGAGGAAGTTGATCTGCCCTGGGGAGGTAAACTGGTGTTTTATAACTGTATTGTCGGAGGCGTAATCGATGCGCGATACCTGCCCTCCATAAGAAAGGGTATTCTGGAAGTAATGGAAGCCGGACCGCTTACCGGTTCCTATATTCGGGATGTCCGGGTTATGGTCTACGATGGAAAAATGCATTCGGTGGATTCCAATGATATTTCTTTTAAAATTGCCGGAGCCCATGCCTTTAAGCAGGCATTTCTCAATGCAAAACCCAAACTCCTGGAACCCATTCAGGAATTGACGGTTAAGGTTCCCGAGGATATGGTTGGAAATGTGATGACCGACCTCCAATCCAGGCGCTCTGTTATTCAGGGAATTGATAGCCAGGACCACTTCCAGATCCTTAAATGTGCAGTTCCCCAGGCCGAACTCGCCGGGTATTCCACAAATCTCAGATCCTTAACCCAGGGGAAAGGAACTTTTGTTTCTGCATTTTCTTCCTTTCAGGCAGTTCCCAGAAACGTTCAGCAGGCCCTGGTAAGTGAATAAATAATAAATCAAATCAGTAAAGAGCCACGAAATCAATTGTATTTGGTGGCTCTTATGCTATAAGCCCATAAGCTGTGAAACCTCAGGACCATTATGTAGACCTGCATTGCCATCCTTCTCTAAAACCCTTTGGCAAGAGTTTTAATTATAAGCCAACGGGGGTTCAGGGAAGCCGCAGGAGCAGTAAGAGAAGTTTGTGGTATTTCGATCCCCCATCAGTATTTGATAAGCTGTTGAATTACGCCACTGGCTTAACCAAATTTTCTCAATCCAATTTCACCAGTTTGGCCATTGGTGACGTGGGTGTCGTTTGCGTTTCCCTATACCCCTTGGAAAAATGGTTTGTCCGAAATAAAATGAAAAACGAGCTGATCCTGGATCTGGCTTCTAATTTTGCCCTGGGGATAGGGGATAAGCGTATCGATTACATTCAGGGGATTCAGGATTATTACCGGGACCTGGAGAACCAATACGCCTTCTATCGACAATTAGACGGCAAAATAATTCGTTTGCCTCAGGGAATTTTTCGGTATAAGCTTGTAAGGAATTACCGGGAAATAAGCGATTTACAAAAGGCTGCTGAAAGCGATAGAGGCATTCAGACGATTTGTGTGATTGTGACAATAGAAGGATTGCACGTTCTCAATACCGGATTGCGCAAGCCACACGATGAGGAAGAAGTTATGAACAATCTCGAGAAAATCAGAGATTGGAAATACCGGCCTTTTTTTGTGACCTTCGCCCACCATTTCTGGAATCATCTCTGTGGACATGCAGAAAGCCTGACCGGTATAATACGTAAATTCGCGGATCGGACCGAAGGCATGGACCTGGGATTTACTCCCTTGGGCCTGAAAGTGCTCAGGCGGATGCTCGACAATGGAGATGGGAAACGTATGCTTGTCGACATTAAACACATGAGTCCGAAAGCCCGAAAGGAGTATTATGAGTTACTGGATTCCGAAGAAGCCCTGTTTAAAGATATTCCCATTATTGTAAGCCATGGAGCCTGTAACGGGCTTAAATCTGATGAGGAACCAATTGTTTCTTTTCCTGAAACAGGGGACAAACTCAATCCCGTTTCCATCAATTTTTACGATGATGAAATTCTGCGTATTGCCAAAAGTGAGGGGATAATTGGCTTACAGCTGGATGAAAGGCGTATTGCCAGTCCTGGCACCCTGAAGGAGACTAAAAAATCCGTTAAGCGAAATAAGATTATGCACTATCGCTCTGCCTTGTTGTGGAATCAGATTGAACATATTGCCACTCTGCTGGATGCCAACGGGTATTTTGCCTGGGACTGCATGGGGATCGGTTCGGATTTTGACGGTATCATCGATTCCCTTAACGGATTCTGGACGGCCTCGGAATTGCCCTATCTTGCTGATTTCCTCGAACGGCATGCCTACAATTATATGCAGAATCCAAAACTTGTCCGCCCTGAAAACCGTATTGCGGCAGATGAGATTGTAGCCAGAATCATGGGTCGCAATGCACAGGAATTTTTTAGGCGTAATTTCTAGTGCAGTCATAACCGCTGCAGAACTTCTTGTTGTGTTTTTCCTGATACAGATAGATAAGTAGTCTTTCAGGATAACAGGGGGCCTTGAAATATAGTGGCTCAAAAGCTTGAATATCTGAAGGATAAATTTTAAACTTACGTTAAATATCGGGCCGATTTGGTCCGGATATGTATATTAGAGGCGTAAATATTAAATCTACTTATGGATATACTTGAAAGAGCTAGACAGTTTGAGAACCGGAAATGGTCTGGATTGACCACAAGTGATCGGATTGAAGCCAGCAGGGAAGCTAAGGAAATAATACTCTCCCTGAACGAAGTTTATAAGAAAACCAATGACTCAGCGCTAATGGACCTAATGAAGCGTCTCACCGTACTTAAGCAAAAAGTTGAAAAGCGCCTTAAAGGTCGTCCGCTGGTATAACCATATCTTTATACAGTTTTGGGTGTCACACCTGTGAAGCCCGAATTGCCAGGTTGCAGTGAAGACGGCAGTTCGAATATCTCAAGCCCAAAATACGGAACAGCAGAAATGAAATGGTCAAAAATATCGGCCATGATAAATTCGTAGTTCTGCCATCTTTTATCCTTACTGAATACATAAATTTCTAAAGGAATCCCCTGAGGCGTTGGTGCCAGCTGACGTGTCATCATGGTCATTTCCTTGTTAATCGCCGTATGGTTTTCAAGATAGGTCTCCACATACTTGCGGAATACCCCCAGATTGGTAAGGTTGCGGCCATTAATCATCAATTCCCGATTTACCTTTCTATCCTGATTGTATTGTTCTATTTTCTGAACCCGGTCACCCAGGTACTTACGGATCAAATCAATCTTTTTCAGTTCATCCACTTCGGTATCGGTAAGGAAATGTACAGATTCCTGTTTAAGGATCAGGGCGCGTTTAATACGCCTTCCGCCACTATCCTGCATGCCCCTCCAATTTTTAAAGGAATCTGATATCAGGGCATAGGTAGGAATGGTGGTAATGGTTTTGTCCCAATTCTGCACTTTAACCGTAGCCAGGTTAATTTCGATAACATCCCCATCGGCTCCGTATTTTTCAAAACTTATCCAGTCTCCAATGCGGACCATATCATTTGCACTTACCTGAATACTGGCAACCAGGCCGAGGATAGAATCCCTGAAAATCAGCAGTATGACTGCCGAAGCCGCTCCAAGGGCCGTAAAGAATTTCCAGATTGTGGTTTCCGTTATTATCGCAAAAATGGTCATGATCCCTGCGATCGACGCAAAAATCATAAACACCTGTATAAAACTGTCAATGGGTTTATCCCGAAAGCGGGGCAACTGTTTCAGATAATCCCGGATACTCAACAGTGAATATTTGGCAATTTGGATAACCAGGATTACCGCCAGAATTAGAACTGCTTTGGTAAACAACTCCTCGGCATACTCAAAATCAGTGAAAACCCAGGGTGTCAATTCTATGATCAGCATTAAAGGAATGATATGGGCCAATTTTCGGGGCACCCTGTTGCTGATCAGGATATCATCAAAATTTGTTTTTGTGGAACGGGCCATACGCGTAGATACGACTCGCAGCACCCTCCATATAATGAAATCTGCCAAAATGGCTATCAGGATCATCGCCAGGAACAGCGTAGCTAAATTCAGGTAGGAAGCGGCACTCTCCGAGACCCCAAGTTCCACAAAATAATCAAACAACCAATGATTGGATTCAGGATTCATAGTGTTGGACTTTAGATGCAAAAATACGGTATGCAATCCTATTCAGCACCTTTCCTTATGGATGAAACTGGAGTGGATGGCTAGGGGCATACCAAAAGCAATCCCAACTGTTACTTTTTTATTAATTTTTTTCTGCTATGACCCAGATCATTGCCTTCGGCCTGAGGGTATGTTTCCTTTGCATAAAAATTTGAAATGGTAGGTTGGATCATCGCTGGTTTGTTATTGCTCATTTTGCTTTACCTGCTGTTTGCTCCCCTGGTGCTATATTTAAATACAGATGAACAGGCATATTTTGTGCAGTTGAAGGGTCTGGCGAAAGCGAGTATAGAGGGGGATAAACGGGAATTCCTAAAAATACGTCTGGATACACTGTTTTCGCATTTTTACTTTTACCCTTTGCGGAGAAAAAAGGTTAAAAAAGCAGACCAGAAAAAAGAAAAAGCGCAACAAAAAAAGAGCCTGACAAAGATCGACCAGCGCAAAATTAACCGCTATGCCAGGATTGGCAGGGGGCTATTGCGATCATTTGAACTAAAAAGGCTTGAAGTTGCCCTGGACACTGGAGATTGTATCCAGAATGCCAAATTATTCCCCGTTTTTGCATTTTTGGAATTTTATGTGGGGGATTTCAACATCAATTTTCAAAACCACAATCGGGTAGTGCTGCACCTGCAGAACAGAGCAGTAAACATTATTAAAGTATTTATAAACCCATAAAATATTTATCATGGAATTACATTTTGAAGAATTATTAACGCGCATCACAGATTTTATGAAAACTGAGGCCAAAACAGAAACTGTTATTGGTGAGCCCTTCGAACTTGGAGAATTCAAATGTGTACCTGTTATTAAAGTAGGTATGGGATTCGGATCCGGAGGAGGAGAAGGATCAGAGTTAAAATCCAGAAAAGGAGAAGGCCTTGGGGCCGGAGCTGGAATGGGCATTGAACCCTTAGGATTCCTGGTTACCAAAGGAGAGGAAATTTCTTTCCTGGAAGCCGGTAGGCCCCACGGACTTGCTGCCGCTTTTGAAAAAGTTCCCGAATTAATCGATAAGTATTGGGAATCTAGAAAAAAAGAGGAAGAGCTGGTATAGGGGTAATCGCTTAAACCAACCAAACAGATGACTGAGTAGGGCTTGCTAAGCTGAGTGTTATGGCCCTGCTCAGTTTTTTGTTTGAATCATTAGGAATCTGTGTTGTATTGCTATTCTCGCAAATTCTCTCTACTTTTTACCAACAGCAAACAATTCATATGAATTTAAAAGGACAACGAATACTCGTAACCGGGGCTTCCCGGGGAATAGGTGCTGCCATAGCCAGGGAGTTATTGGAAAATGGGGCCATTGTAGGCCTGCATTTTAACCAGAGTGAAAAGGAGGCCCGAATACTTCAAAAAACATATCCCGACAGGGCAAAACTATTTCAAGCCAATCTTGAAAATGCATCGGAAACACAAGCATTAATGCATACGGTTGTCAAAGCCATTGGCCCTTTAGACAGCATTGTGCTCAATGCCGGGATCTTCCTCCCGCATCCTGTTGATATGGAAATGGAGACCTGGCTTACCACATGGCGCAAAATCCTGGATGTAAATCTGGAATCCGCAGGGGTTATGACCAAAATGGGGATTGAGCATTTCCGGAAATCAGGTGGTGGCCGATTTATTTACATAGGGAGTCGCGCTGCATTCCGCGGTGAAACCCAAGAATATCTGGCCTACGCGGCTTCAAAAGGGGGCCTTACATCCCTGGCCCGTACGGTAGCCAGGTCTTTTGGCAAGGATAATATAAAGGCCTTTGTTGTAGCACCAGGCTTTACCCGTACGGACATGGCAGAGGAATTTATTGAAATTCATGGGGAAGAAAGGGTACTAAAAGAAATAGCCCTGCCAGAACTTACCACCCCTGAGGATATCTCCCCGCTTGTAGCTCTTATGTGTACCGGCAAACTTGACCATGCCACAGGGAGTACCATCGATATAAATGCGGGCAGTTACATCCGGTAGTTCCGCATGCTCCGGGTAAGGTGTGAAGTATTGGTATTTCACCGCAGGTTTGGTATCTTCGACCGACTTTCAAAATTCCAATTCATGAAATATTATATGACCATAGCCTTATTGGGCTGCCTTACCGTTTTATCTGCACAGAAAAAGATAT
Organism: Eudoraea sp.; assembly: GCA_013041785.1. Classification (GTDB taxonomy): domain Bacteria; phylum Bacteroidota; class Bacteroidia; order Flavobacteriales; family Flavobacteriaceae; genus Lentiprolixibacter. The sequence continues at coordinate 3,149 of JABDRK010000234.1, read as the reverse complement.
TGGACCACGCTGATTTTGATATCTGGAACAGTATTGAAAACGAGGTTATCGCTGCTAATGGGCGTTTTGTGATGTACGACCTGGAGCGCGGAGAAGCCGACCATTTTCTAAAAATCCACAATACTGATGGAGATCTGATTTTTTCTTATGATCGGGCCGAACAGGGGGCATTTACCTATGATTCCAAATATGCGATTTTTAAAATCAAGGCATGGAAAGATAGTGTGTTGGCCATGAAGCGCAGGAAAGTAAAAAAAGATAAAATGCCAAAAGACAGTTTGGGTATTTATCACCTTACCTCCGGAAAGCTTGAAAAAATTGCCGGCATAAAATCTGTAAAAATTCCTGAGGAATGGTCCGGTTACCTTGCCTATCAAATAGAAGCAGCACCTAAAGAAGACCAAAAAAAGGACACAAGCGAGAACAAGACAAAGGAAAAGAAAGTTGGGAAAAAGAATGGATATCACCTGCTACTGAGGAATATAGCTACGGCGGAGAAGGACACTTTTAAATTTGTTACGGATTATGCTTTTGCCAAAAAAGGGAAAATGCTGGCCTTTACATCAACAGGGGAAGATAAAGAAGCGAATGCCGGGGTTTATGTTCTGGAAGTCGGGACAGGAGCACTAAAGGCAGTGCATCAGGCTAAAAAAGCGAAATATTCCCAGTTAACATTAAGCGAATCGGGAAAGCACCTCGCCTTTGTCGCGGACACAGACACCACAAAGGTACAGCTACGCCCAAATGAATTATATCACTGGAGTTCAGGGATGGATCAGGCAGAAAAACGGGTTGATGGTGAAACTACCCCCGAGGGGCTTCACCCATCCGCGCATGCAAGAGTATCGTTTTCCAAAAATGAAGATAGAATGTATTTTGGGTTTGCTAAGCCTCCCGTGATCAAGGATACCTCACTGGTGGACGAGGAAATTGTAAATGTAGAAGTCTGGACCTATGACGAACCACGGCTTTATACGGTTCAGGAATTACAACTTAAAAATGACACGATTACAGCCTATACTGCAGTAATCCATCTGGAAAAAACAAATAAGCTGGTTCAACTGGCTTCCCCGGCATACCCCGATGCGCAGCTTACCAAAGAGGGAAATACCAAATTTGCCCTTGTTAGTACAAGCAAACCCTATGAACTGGAGAGGCAGTGGACCGGTCGCAGGGCCAGGGACTATGCAGTGGTTGATGTGGAAAGCGGGATTTCCAGGAAAATTCTCAGCAAGGTCCCCGGATGGGTGCGGCTAAGTCCTGCGGGGGAATATGTTTATGGCTATCACAGTGTAGATACCACCTGGTTTACCTATGCTATTCGGAATAATTCCTTTACCGAACTTACCAGGGGAAAGACATTCTACAATGAATTGCACGATTCTCCCAGTCCGCCTAGGTCTTATGGTGCTGCAGGCTGGATAGAACAGGACCAGAAGCTTCTGCTGTATGATCGTTATGACATCTGGGCATTCGACCCGGAAACTGCTCAGGCAGAACGATTAACAAACGGGCGGAAGGATAAAAAGGTTTACCGGTATATCGACCTGGATGAAGATAAAGAGTATTTAGATACCAGGGAGAATTGGCTATTATCGGTTTTCAATGAGGAGGACAAAAGCAGCGGGTTTGCTTCCTATGATTACAAAAGGAAACGATTAACCCCCATGTTAGCCGGACCTTACCGCTTTTCCACACCGAAAAAAGCGAAAAATGCAGATCAATTACTGTTTACCCGGGAATCTTTTGCCGAATTTCCCGATCTCAGGATTACCGATCTAAAATTCAGGTCTCAAACAAAGATCAGCAACGCCAATCCACAACAGGCAGCCTATAATTGGGGGAGTATAGAGCTGGTAAACTGGACTTCGTTGGATGGCAAGAAACTAACCGGCATGCTGGTTAAGCCGGAAAACTTTGACCCCAATAAAAAGTATCCCATGCTGGTCAATTTTTATGAAAAAAGTGCAGATGGGCTACATAGGCATCGGGCGCCGGCACCGGGGAGATCAACGATTAATTACAGTTTTTATGCCAGTCGTGGCTATCTGATCTTTAACCCGGATGTACATTACCGCATCGGTTATCCCGGGGAAAGCGCATATAACTGCGTCATTCCCGGAGTAACATCCCTAATTGAAAAGGGCTTTGTGGACAAGGACAACATAGGGGTACAGGGCCATAGTTGGGGAGGATATCAGATCGCCTATCTCGTTACCAAGACGGATATTTTTAAGGCTGCAGAGGCAGGAGCCCCTGTTCCTAACATGATTAGTGCTTATGGAGGCATTCGCTGGTGGACGGGACTTAGCCGACAGTTCCAGTACGAACATACCCAAAGTAGAATAGGAGGGACCCCCTGGGAATATCCGGCGCGTTACATAGAAAATTCGCCAATCTTCAATATCGACAAGATCAATACCCCCTTGTTGATCATGCACAACGACGCCGACGGGCATGTGCCGTGGTATCAGGGAATTGAATTTTTTGTCAGTCTCAGACGCCTGGGTAAACCTTCCTGGTTCCTGAATTACAATGGAGAACCTCATTGGCCTCAAAAACGACAGAATCGGGTGGATTTCAATATCCGAATGGCCCAGTTCTTCGATCACTATTTAAAAGGAGCCCCCAAGCCTGTGTGGATGGATAAAGGTGTTCCTGCCATGGAGAAAGGAATTAATCAGGGATATGAATTAATGGATAAGGAATAGACCAATCAAGCAAGGATACTCTCGTGTCCGGAGTCCTTAACAAAAAGGCAAGAGCTATTGGTCTTCTCGGTCATTTCCTGAACAAACTCAAAGCGCAGGTTACCGTCCATCCCGAATATATTTAAGTCGGCCGGAGGTGCCTTGGCCACCACCGAACGAAAATCGTCTACATGAACCTCAGTAAGGGTTTTGGGCAAGCGCGCCAGACTCACCAGGGAATCGAGAAATTCCCGGGCATTCTTTTCTTCTTTGGGGTCTTTAATGGCAATAATAAGCCTGATGGTAGCCTGCCAGTTCCGCTTGAGTTTATACGCAATAAGCGTAGAGAGATCCAGATTGCCTATATCCCAGCCCAGATTCCAGTTATTGGTACGATCACTCACCCAGACATTGATCATGTTTCTCTTGCCAAGTAAGGCCGTGGGGTGTGCTGAATAC
>JABDRK010000218.1 GCA_013041785.1 Eudoraea sp. | reverse complement strand
GCACTGAACAGGGCAAAGGCCCTGGAACGGGAATTTAACATCCGCCAACTTTACATTAAGTACGAAGGTGACAACCCTACCGGAACCCAGAAAGACCGCATCGCCTTTGCACAGGTGTACGATGCGCTGCGCCGTAACTTTGATGTGGTAAGTCTGGCCACTTGTGGCAATTACGGAGTGGCAGTAGCCCTGGCAGCAAATCTGGCCGGGATCCACTGTAAGATTTATATCCCGGAGACATACCATACAGAACGGGTTGAAGAAATGCGCTCCCTGAATGCCGAGATCATCAGGTTGCCGGGAAGTTATGAAGACGTGGTGTCTGAAAGCAGCAAGCTGGCCACGCAGAACGAATGGTACGATGCCAATCCCGGTGGGGCAAATACACCCTTGCAGATATCTTCCTATGCTCAGATTGCCAATGAGATCTTTGAGGACCTGGGTGATGCCCCTAAATACTGCGCAGTTCCGGTTTCCAACGGAACATTAATGGCCGGAATCTACAGAGGATTCGTGAGTTTGTATAAGAGAGGAAAGACCTCAAGAATCCCTAAAATGATTGCCGCTTCTTCCTCCTATAAAAATCCAATTGTGCAGTCGTTTAAAAAAGGATTTGATTTCTGCAAAGATCTTGAACCTACAAATATCAGAGAAACAAAATACAATGAGCCCTTGATCAACTGGCATAGTTTTGACGGGGAAGAGGCCCTTTATGCTTTGAGAGAATCCGGCGGAGAGGCTGTTAATGTGAGTGATAAGAAGCTAAAGGAAATGAGCAGCTTACTGCAAAAGAAGGAGGGATTCAGGATCTTACCTGCTTCGACGGCCGGACTAATAGCCCTGCTGGAAATCCATGAAAGAGAACAGATGGAACCAGACAGATATGTGGCCGTACTCACGGCCAAAAATTAAAATCAAAAAAAAATGAAAAAATCTATAGATGGAAATGCCCTGGTGTATTGCGAAGGGGCTTTCAATACCCCTAATGGGAAAACGGCCCATGGTCTTGTTCGATTTACAGAAAGATACAATGTGGTTGGAGTCCTCGATAGTCGATATGCAGGAAAAGATGCCGGGGAAGTGCTCGATCGCAAAACAAGCGGTATTCCGATTTTTAGTGATATACATAGTGCTGTAAAGGCACTGGAAGGGAGTGAAAATTTTCCAAAAAGCCTTGTAATAGGTCTGGCACCGGATGGGGGCCGCTTGCCTGTAGAGGCTAAGAAGACGATAACGGCAGCCCTGAATCTGGGTTGGAATTTGGACAGTGGGTTGCACGACTTCCTGACCAACGATGAAGCCCTTATGCAGATAGCCAGGGAAAAAGGATGCCGGGTAAGGGATGTGAGAAAAACGCCCGACAGGGATAAGCTGCATTTCTTTACAGGAGAAATTGAGAAAGTTTCCTGTTTAAAACTCGCTGTTCTTGGGACTGACTCTGCCATTGGGAAAAGGACCACTGCATGGATCCTGGTACACGCCTTTCGGAAGGCGGGACTTAAAGCTGAAATGATAGGGACCGGACAGACCGGGTGGATGCAGGGGGCAAAGTACAGCATGATCATGGATAGCTGCATCAACGATTTTGTCTCAGGAGAGATCGAACATGCCGTGGTTAGCGCATGGAAAAATGAAAAACCCGATGTAATTGTGATTGAAGGGCAGGGTAGTCTCATGAATCCGGCTTATCCCGGAGGGTTTGAGATCCTGGCGGCAGGCCGACCGGATTACGTGATCCTGCAACACGCCCCGAGGAGAATAGAATACGATGGATTTCCCGGGTATCGTTTGCACTCACTCCCCGAACAGATCCATGCCCTGGAAGTGATCTCAGGGAAAAAGGTCATCGCCATAACGGTAAACCACGAAGACATGGAACCTGAGGAGATCGAGCCAGCTTGTAAAGCGATTACTGCAGAAACCGGAATTCCGGCTTATGATGTACTGGCATTTGGGGCAGAACCGCTTGTTGAGTTATTGAAAAGTAAAGTGTAATAAAAGAATCAAAAAAGCTATGGATAGAATTCGTTATTCCTGTAGGATCATAACATCCCTTATAATTCTGAGTGCAACTACGTTATTTTCTCAAAATTACAAAACAGCAGAACTCAGCAAATTTGTACAGGAATTCAAAAAAGACATACGTGGTCCGTACAAGGATATCAGGTGGTTTTGTACGGATGGAAGTATACGCCAGCCCAAGGATCCCTGCCCCGAGAACATTGGGCCAGGTAATCAACATGCCCGTTACAAGGATGTAGTGACTGAGATTGCAAAGAAAAATGGGATTTATTTCGGGCAGATTCTTACCAATACTAGTACTACAGCAATCTGGAATCCGGAAAATAATTTTAGTCGGTTAAAGCAGTATCAACTCGAACGGTATTTAACATCAGTAGACAATGGATGGATCAATGCAAAAGGACAATTCTATCGAGGTGCAATTCAGGCAGAAGACGAGACTGAATGGGGATTGACATTTTTTAAAGAAATATTAGCCGAAGATGAGAATTTACAGAAGTATTTTTTTCTTCTTAGAAATTCAATGCGCGACATTCCCTACAAGGAAGATGACAACCTGGGAATGAAGATGAGAAGTGAATCTAAGGTGCTCTCTGATCAGTTTCCGTCATTTATGGATCTCAGGGTTAAAATTCACAGCCGTCCTCAATCAGTCGATATTAGGGAGGTTGAGCGATTCATGGAACGCAATAAAGGACAACTTACAACTGCACTTCAAAATCAGTTTACCACCCTGCTAAAAACGATGCGGGAATTTTTTACTCCGGTGGATCTTCAGAATCTCCTGAAGGACTTGCCTGTATTATCACATCCGGAATTGCATACTGCCTTACTTAAACTAGGGAGCAGAGATTTTAATAATAATCCTGTGGAATTAATTCGGGAAGGTTCAGAAGCAATGTGGCTAATCAGGCAGGGAATAATTCTCGAAGAGGATGAACAACTGAGATTGCGTTTGATGGACCTTTCCCTTCGTCTTGAAGAGATAATTTTTAAGGCTGAAGCCGACTGGAATCCTGAGAACGTCCAGGAACAGTTACAAAAAATATGCAGTTTAACACTGGCGTCCGCTGGCGCGGGGTACATGGAAATCTGGGAGTGGGAACAATTGTCTTCGGATCTGACCAATATTGAGGTAAAATCGCTTACTCTGGAACAACTGACAAATATCCTGGATAGAGCCCGCAGTGCCGTAGAATGGAGTACAAGTATGTTTAAAGCACACTTTGATGAGGAAGTAAACCGATATAGTGCTTTTGAACCTCTAGCCAATGGATTTATGGATGACAAGATAAGAGCTTCCCTTGTATTGCATCTGGGGAAAGCTGTTAGTGACCTGGGCAGTTTTGTTTCAAAAGAATCGGAATTGATCAACAAAGTTTTGGATCTGCGAAATTTAAGTGCCATACGAGGTTTGAATCCTGGTTATGCCATGGGCGAACTTGAGGTAATTGAGACTTACAGAGAAGAGCTAGAGGTTTCACCGAATAAAATATACATCTTCCAGAAACCCCCATCAGACCTGAAACCAGTTGCCGGTATTGCTACTGTTGCAGAGGGTAATTTGGTGTCACATGTTCAATTGCTGGCAAGAAATCTCGGGATACCTAATGCGGCACTTTCTGACGAAAATCTCAGGGAATTAAAGAAATTCAATGGGATGCAGGTTTTTTATGCGGTCTCAAACAAAGGTACTGTACTGATGAAGGCCGAAAAGGAGATGACATCAGAAGAAAAAGCACTGTTTGCTAAAAAGGAACGTGATATGCAGAAGATTAAAGTCCCGGTCGGAGATATACGCCTGGATGTGATGGAAGTACTTAATATGCGAGATGTAGATGCATCGAATTCCGGGAAACTCTGCGGGCCAAAAGCGGCAAATCTGGGACAATTGAAAAAAATGTTTCCCGAGGATGTGGTTGAAGGGCTGGTAATTCCATTCGGGATTTTTAAAGAGCATATGGATCAGGATCTTCCGGGTTATGAAGGATCATACTGGCAGTTTCTTCGTGCGATGTTCGCTACGGCAGACAATATGAGATCTTCAGGCAAATCGGAAGAGGAGGTTGAACAATTTCAGTTAGAACGATTAGACTTTCTTAGGCAAGCTATCCGGACAATGCCTCTGAAGAAGTCTTTTGTTGAGGATATTGAATTGAAATTTTCATCTGTGTTTGGAAAAGAGCTGGGAGAAATTCCTGTTTTCCTTCGAAGTGACACTAATATGGAAGACCTGAAGGATTTTACGGGGGCGGGTTTAAATCTTACAATTTTCAATACGGTAGACAGGGAAAAGATAATGCAGGGAATCAAAGATGTTTGGGCTTCCCCGTATTCTGAAAGAAGCTTTAAATGGCGTCAGAAGTATCTTTTGAATCCTGAAAATGTCTTTCCTTCCATTCTTGTAATACCCAGTGTGGATGTGGATTATTCCGGAGTTATCATCACCAAAGGAATCAATGTGGGCACAGAGGACGATCTTACCGTGGCCTTTAGCAGGGGCGCAGGAGGCGCTGTCGATGGGCAGGCGGCAGAAACACATCTGATAACGGCAAAAGGTTCTCAGCTCCTGGCCCCAGCCAGGGAGGTGTATTACAACCGCTTGCCTTTAAATGGCGGTACATCCAGACAGACCGCTACCTTCGAGCAACCGATGCTCAAAAAGGCCAACATCGAACAGTTGAGGGAGTTTGCAGCAAGCTTGCGAGAGATTCTTCCCAAAGAAACTAAATCGGATTATGACGGTGCCTACGATGTGGAACTTGGATTTAAGGATGACAAACTCTGGCTCTTCCAAATAAGACCATTTGTCGAAAACAGAAAAGCCATAGGTTCTTCATATCTAGAATCTATAACTCCAAAAATCCGCAAGAACAAAATCATACAACTCTCAACAAAATTATAAAATGCAGATCTTGACAAAACACCTCTATCTTCCGATAATAGCACTAATGGGTATCTTTCTTTTCTATCCCATAGACGGCTATGAACGCACCGGCATAAAAAGGCTTAAAAGACTGGAGCTTATAAAGGATGGAACGATTAAGTCGACAACCCCATTACTTGCCGGAGCAATGAAATCGTGGGAGGAGATTAATCTAATTCTCCTACCGCAACGCAATGATAGTATCAGCTCCTTTTTTAAGGAAGATAAAGGATTACAGGCTGAAATATCTACTTTATTTCGTGGATTGGATAAGAGCTATTCCCTGAGTATCCTTGACATATCTGATCCCACCCAAACCCGATATGCCCATAGGAATGAGACCCTGGGCTATCAGCCGGGAAGTGTAGGTAAAATTGCTGTTCTCGTGGCCCTTTTTGACCAGTTACAAAAGATTTATCCTGAGGACTGGGATAAAAGAATTGAATTGCTAAAGACTAAAACCGTAAAAGCAGGGGTATGGGCTCTGACTGATGAACACACTATTCCCATTTACGATATCGAAAAGAACACCCTTGTTAAAAGGCAGGTGATAGCCTCGGATGTATTTACCTTATTCGAATGGACAGATCATATGTTATCGGTAAGTAATAATGGTGCAGCCAGTGTTGTTTGGCGTGAGGCCTTGTTGATGGCAGCTTTTGGTCAGGCATATCCCAATCTGACAGAAGAAGAATCCCAGGCCTATTTTAAGGAAACCGCCAAAAAGGAGTTGACAGACCTGGCGAATGATGTGGTAAACCTCCCTCTTCGCAACCTGGGTATTGGACACGACGAATGGCGGTTGGGAAGTTTTTTTACCAGGGGCGCTAACACTTATGTTGGTGATAAAGGCGGAAGTATAGGTACTCCTTTAGGACTGATGAAATTTTTGGTCCAATTAGAACAGGGCAATGTGATAGATGAGAATTCCAGCCTGGAAATGAAAAGGTTGATGTATATGACCGACAGGCGGATACGATATGCTCAATCGCCGGCATTAAAAGAAGCAGCGGTTTATTTTAAATCCGGCAGTCTTTATAAATGTGATCGAAGTAAAGGAGAACCATGTGGAAAGTATGAGGGGAATGTGCAGAATTTTATGAACTCGGTTATCATCGTGGAACACCCGGATAATTGCAGGTATATAGTTGTCCTAATGTCTAACGTGCTAAGAAAGAATTCGGCCTCCGACCATTTATACCTCGCCTCTGCTATAGATAGGGTGATCCGAAAAGGTTAAATCGATCTTAGGTGTTCCAGGGTCTTCCTGGCAAATTCTACCACTCTCTCATCACCTGTAGTGAGAATCTGTTCAACGAGGGGGACATATTTGGGATTTCTCTGCTTTCTAATTAGGTATAAAACAGCGAGTTTTAATTTATGATCATAAGAACCGAGCAGAATTTGAAAGCATTCATATTCTGAAGGAACCTTGGAAATCAGTCGCTGCTGAACTTCCTCAGAAGTTATATCGAGGCTACTTTCTTCAATAATCGGCAATAACTTCCTTTTAAGATCACCGTATAATAGGTTATCGAGATATTCAATAGCGCGGGTCTGTGCGTCATGCTGATCACTGAGAATTCCTTCGTATGCGATTTCAATCTCATTCGGACTGTATTTTAATCCCAGTAATTTAAAGATTCTTTCCAGGCCAGCATCGAGCCTTCTTTCGAGAATTTCGAGTAAACTAGTGCGAGCTTCCCGTTCTTCATCACTAACGAGTTGTCTGGATTTTGTTCTATTTCGAAATGATATAATGATCTGGCTGTGCATAGCTGAAAGTGTCTGGTGATACATTTTGCATTCCTCCAGTATTTTTCGAACTACTTTCAGATGATCAAATCGAATCTCAGGGTGATTTTTTTTGATATCACTGAGTGACCTAATGGCTTCCTGCCTGATGGTAAGATCAGGGTCCTCCAGTAAACCCATCAGGGCATTAACTGCACTTTGGGATGGAATAGACCGGAATACTCCCGGTATAAGTCGGCATAATTGAAGTGAGATAGTCCTGTTATGAATTACATCTATTAAATAGGGGACCAGTTGCGGGCCATAAGGAATTAGTGCTTCCGTAACATGAACCCTTAACGATTTGTTGGATAAAAAGGGTAATAGCTCAGGAAGAAAGTGAGGGTGTATGCTCAGTCCGATAGCCCTGATTGCCGCACGCTGATGATTTTCATCCCGACTTTTTAAGGCCTGAGATAAAACCGGGTAAAATTCCGGAATATTTGCCGCCCCTATGGTATTCATCATGGTAGGTGCGTAAAGGAAATTAGCTCCTTTTTCTCGTTCAGATTGGATGCTCTGTGCAATTCTTTCTTTTAATGCGTAGTGATGATGCAGGGTAGGATTATCACGGGCTTCTTTTGCCAGGCAAAATAAGGCAGCCCGGGAGATTACAGGATCATTATGCTCTAAATAGTTGTCGAATACGATACCCCTGTCCTCGCTCGCATGCAATAGTAAATAGTCGAGAGTTGCCGTAATTAATTCTTCATCGCCGGATGATAAAAGCTGAGATACTTCTGTTGTCAGGGAAGTATTGTTTAAAAAGTAGAAATTTTGAATAGCCGCAGTTTTTACTTTGTTTGATGGGTGTTTAAGAAGTTCCTGCACTTCTGGCATAAATCGATTGTCATTGATCTCACGGAGTTTCCCCAGCATAAATAAGATTTGGGCCTCAGTACCTTCATCAAATACTTTTTTCATCCCGTTGAGGATCGATCTTTTTTTCGGGTTAATTTTCTTTGCTTTCTCGTTCGGCCTTAAAGCCATCGAAAGGTTATCGCGAAAAGTTTGAAAGTATTCTCCCCTTACCTTGTAAATAAAATATATCCATACAATCAAAAGAATTATGATAATTCCTGTGATATAAAGTGAAGGGAGCTCAAGTCCTCGGACTAAGAAAATAAGAATAAAACCTGCAATGCCTGTTGCAAAACTGTCTATAACCACATCGATATAAGACTTTGTTTTGTTTTTTAAATCAAAAGATAGAGGTAATGCCAGAAGTTCCATTGCACTCTTATTCACAGATTGTTTAAAAGACCCGTCAACTGCTTTAATAAAGATGATTATCGCCAATTCGGGAAAAACCAGAAAAAGGAGGCATCCTGCCAGAATTCCAAGGGGAAGGAGTAGCATGGAGATACCTACCCCCCAGACCCCAACAACACGATGGGTGATAAATAACTGGATTCCAAGAGACAACAAGTTGAAAGTTGAGAACCAGAATGCAAAAAATGCAGTGAGATCGTCAGGATCGAGGATTGCAGCCGAGGCGAAATCACTGAACTGATAGTCTACTAACTTTGCTACCAGAACACTTATACCCAGGATGGAGGCAAGATAACTCAGGTGTTTTGAATTTCTGATTAACCATAAAGGGTTGTCCCCATCCCGCAATTTTCGTTTCTGCGCTTTGAATTTATTCAAATTTATTACCCTCAGCCTCCAAATTTTATTCAACAATGGGATGCAAAGGACAAGAAGACCTATGGCAAGAAAAAATATATTGTCATTCCCAATTACTGGTGCCAGGATTGAGGTAAGATAACCGCCAAAGATACCTCCCAGGATGGCACCTGCGCCTATGAATCCAAACAGTCTTTTAGCCTCCCTTGGATTAAAAACGAGATTGGCCAGAACCCAGAATTGAGAAGCCGACAATACCGCATGGATAGCTACCCAAACATAGAATACATATAGCATCCAGGCATTTAGCAGATTCATTTTTAATAGAACCGTTAGGGTGGCGAGGATGACAATAGTGATACCAAGAGTTGTTTCAATGACCTTGCGGAGTGATAGTCTGGCAAGTGCTTTTGAATAGAAATACGAACTGAAATAAGCAACCACGGCAATCAGGAGAAAAGCTACCGGAAGATTCTCAACCCCAAGTTCAGAAAGAAATAAAGAATTTACAGTTGGTTTTATGATCAACAGACTAGTGATGATCAAAAACACATAGAGCTGCATAAGGAAGGATATCTTAAATTCGCCCTCTCTTATATTAAAGGATTTATTTAAGAGTTCCTGAAGAAGCATTGTCAAAGGTTATCTATTTAACTTTCCGGTAATTCCTGTAATTTTTCATAGCGGTTTCAATCGGCTTTACCAGACCACGAATGATCTGTTCACCCGCCGGGTCATCAATAAGTGCCACTAAGATATACCTCCTGTTCTTATCCACACCCCAAACCAGAGCTGAATCTGAATGGTAATTTCTCCACGAACCCGATTTTCTGAAAATACGGGCATCTGGTGCCAGAACATTCAGGGTATTCACAAATTTATGGTGAAGTTCAGGATTTTCAAGAATATCGAGCATCTGGGCAGATCGTTCTCTATTTACCAGTTTTCCATTAGCCAATAGATAATAAAACCTGCTTACCTGAGTAACCGTTGCTGCATGGCTGAGATTTTTCAGGGGTTCTCTGTTGGTGTCACCCCCTCCACCGTAACGTTTACCAACCCACAGACCACCACCCGTTTCTTCATCATAAAATTCGTAAATCGGATCTGTCATTACCGATTCTATTTTTTCATATCCTACCCGGTCTATCATTCGTGTCGAGGCCTTGTTATCCGATTTACTAATCATCAGACGCATGTCCTTTTTCACTTCAGCTGTCTCCTGTAATTCACCTTTTTCAATGGCATCAGTGGCTGCAAGAAGAATTGCAATTTTTGGCAGACTGGCGGCATACATCATATGATTGCCATTGATCCTTGCAAACCGAACATTTTCAGGATCGCGCAGGTCAACCAGGCCAATGGCCATTCTTTTAGAATCGATGAGTTTTTTCCACTGAGGGTTTTTAAGTACCTGGTTCTCGAGACTCATTTGCAGCGTTGTATCCACCAAAGAACGAAGGGGTCTGATCTTTGAAGGCGAAACCGACAATGGTAAATCACCCTGTGCTGGAAGCCATCCGGAGCAAAGGGATATAACAGACAAAAGTAAAACCTTAATTTTCATAATAACCTCACATTTAAGAACGCAAAATTATTTGAATAAAACATTGAAAAGGTGTTAATTTTTTAAAGTAAGCCACTGCGGTTAAAATCAATAATTATGGGCTATCAGAGTGTTTTTTAAATTTCTTACTGTTAAAAAAATACTACCTTTAACTGGTTGTGGAGGAGGGAATATGAACTGTCCGTCACTGAATCAAAAATTAATCTAACTTCATACTCTTTGAATATTATGGCACGAATTTCAGATCTGGTAGTATTTCAACAAATGCTGGTTCATGAAGTCACAGTTGAGCCTAAAAGGGTTAAAGCGACCTATACGGTGATTCACAGAGACGGGAGCAGGGTCAGTAATCAGTTGATATACACCTATAATTCTATATATTTTGACAAAACCAGGCCTAGAGACGTGAACTTGGCTTCCATAATGCTAGCTCAGGTTGCGCTTAATTATGGCTTGTTTTGCGAGGAAATAGTGTTTGATGGTTTGTATGATGAGGTGGATCAAAGGTTCCTGAAGGATATGATGGAAAATACTTCAAGGGAGATCCTAGTATTGAAATTTTATAGTAAAAACGAATTCCTAAAACCGCCTTTCGATAATCTGGAACATGAAAAACGACCTGCTTATACTGCCGCAAAGCTAACATTCAGAAATACAGCATACCCAACACTTGCAATAGAGAAAG
>JABDRK010000141.1 GCA_013041785.1 Eudoraea sp. | reverse complement strand
AAATGCTTTCTACATGCGTCATAAAATTTCAGGTAGACACCATCAATGATCATATATTCATTGGGTTGGCTTCTTCCTGCTACCCAATATTTGTCTCCATCCTTTGTATAGGAGGTTGCCCCTCCATAGGGAGGATAAGCGATATGAAAGGCATCATTGGGCTTTGGCGTTTGGTTTTTCACCCAAGAAGGTACAAGACAGTCAGGCACTTCTGTAAACTTACCCCATATTTCAACTTGTACTATGGATCCTTCGGTTGCCTTGGATCCTGACCTTGGTTTTTGTGTTTCTATTTTTTGTGACTTGTTCCTGGAAGGTGCTTCCCCTAATCTTGTTGATGCAATTTGCAAACCTGCATTTCGAAGGATATTGTCTGCCTCTTCCCAAGTTAAACCGAGAACATTTGGTACTACTACTTCACGGATCACATACGCACTGTAAATTTCTAGGTGAATGACTTCACCCTGGGGCACTCTTGATAGGGCCGGTGGCTTCTGGGAACGCACACATTCTGATAACCCTTGTCTTGGCGGTGGGCCAAATAATGTTGGTTGAATTTTTAGTCCAGCATTCTGTAGTTGTTGTTTGGCTACTGTAAATCGAAGGTTTTTAACATCCGGTACGGTCACCAGGGTTGGAACATATTCACCATAGACTTTAACAGTAATAGTTGTACCGTCTTTAACCTCTGCCCCGGCATGAGGTTCGCTGTCCTTTACTTTATATGTGAGTACATTTGAGGGAGCGGCACCTATGGTTACCAGTCTAGGGATCAACCCAAGGGATTCCAGGTTGGTTTTTGCCTCTTGAATGGTAAGCCCTACTAGATTTGGAACAACAATAAGGGAAGGTGCAACATATTCACCATAGATTTTAACAGTAATAATTGTACCGCCTTTAACCTCTGCCCCGGCATGTGGATCGTTGTCTTTTACCTTATGGGTAAGTTCATTTGAAGGAGCGGCACCTATGGTTACCAGTCTAGGGACCAACCCAAGGGATTCCAGGTTGGTTTTAGCCTGTTGAATGGTAAGTCCTTCTAGATCCGGAACAACAATAAGGGAGGGTGGGCCATAAACTAAAAGATCAATATATTCCCCCGGTTCAATTTTAGTTCCGGGATGTTGTTTCTGAGCTGCAACTATTCCAACCTCTGACTCGCTTTGTGCCGGTGGACCAGCAATTAATCGTGGATTTAATCCTGTTGCACTTATTCTGCGTTTAGCCTCTGAAACCGTTAACCCGGTAAAGTCGGCTACTGCTATTTTCTCCGGTGGTTTGAATCTACCCTGACAATGTGCTATTGATTCGTTGTTTAGTTTAGCCACCACATATTCTTCCAGTGTACAGTGATTTACGGAGTTGAGTTTGGTACGAAAAGACCAGGCCGTTTCCTCAGATGTAGCTAATGCATAATCTGGTGTGCCAGTTGGCGTGGCTGTTACTCCGGCGGCATTCCTTCCGGTTTTTCTTCCCCAGGGGTCATATCGAAATTGGGCCCCTTCAGTTACATTCTCGGGCGGTTCAGCATTGGTAATCCACTCGCGAATTAAAGCGGCTACATTCCCCTTCTTCGGATTTACCGACTCAGGTGTCACCGGGAGCGGTATATCATCTTCTGTGACTGGCACATCTGGATCATTCGTATTGTTCGTGTTGTTCCCGTCTGGAACTTCTGAAATATCGGTGTCCGCTGTTTCCGGATCATCAACCTGTTCAGGATCAATGTCTTGATTTTCAGGTTGATTGTCATCAATATCCGTATTGGCAATCACCTCATCTTCATGATCAGGAATCTGACTACCCCAAGGAGGGGCATCCGGGTTAGGGCCGTCGTATGGTTTTGGAATATTCTTATAAATCCCGAAAGCATAGAAATCGATTGAGTTATCTTGCAACAAACTGAATTTAATTGGGGATAACCAGAGTGTTTCCGTATCCCGTATATGCCAGGCAAGTTGTCTTGGAGGGATACCAAAAGGTTCATAATCATTAACAGGGCCTATATTGAAAACGTTATTTCCCTGATTAGGGATTCGGGTTTTACTTAGCGTAGTTTCGGGGGAATACAGTGATTGATTCATAGCGATTTTACCCTCCCATCCTTTTTTGGAAAATTGTCTATTAGGTGTTCCAAGTAATGGGCCAGGGCAGAAAAATTCGGGGGAATAATTTGCATATTGATCGCCTGTTGTATTCCAAGCTATTTCAACACTGGCTACTGGTTTCTCATTGAACGAGGTGCCTGGAGGTGCTTGCGGATCTTTAGGACTTTTCCCTGGGAGAATAGTTGTTGGAAACAGGATATTTAAATGGGATTGGCCTTTGTAAATATTATCACCGGCAGTATAAACATCATTGCCCCCGCGTTTTGTGTCTTGCCACCATGTATTCATTGTTAAACTTACACTACCTTGCTCCTTTTCTACATTTAATGCGTCAATGCTTGTTTCTCCTTTCCAACGCAATTTTGTTCTGGGCATGCCCACACTCAATGGTTCTGTGACAAAGCCTACGAAATGGATAAGTCCATCTTTTACTTCAAAACTGCCTTCGGTCTGCCACTCACCAACTTCTTTATATCCTTGACCTTGCCCGAATAAACCGCTTCCGGCATCAGATTCCAAGCCAATGGTCTCAACCGTATATACGCCCGGAACATATTTTCTTTCTTCCTCTTTCTCCGAAACATTTTTCCCGCCAAAAGACAATAGAACCACAAATCTTCCTGGAGCTTCCGACCCAAGCATTTTCTTACCATTATAGACTTCACCCGTTGTTGTTGAAGAAACAACGTTACCCCCGCCTGTAATTACAATTCCGTTAGGATTGAGAATTCTAAAACTAAATTTTTCGGGTTCCGGTACACTTAGTGCTCGTCTAGGCGTAAAATAAACTGCGACATCATCGTATTCATTTATGTCTTTTATATCAGTGGCACAATATTGAAATATTTCCTCGTCAGTATCAATTCTATAACTGGGAGGCGCATCTTGTTTGAGCGGGTATGCGATAACCTGCGGTTCTTCAGACTCAGCGATCTTAACCGTAACTTTCTGTCTGGGATGATCTAATAACGCCCCGGCAGCAGAAGCAATAAGCATAAGGCTGTCTATGGTATTTTCTGTAGCATCCGGTGCTATATCAAATAAAACAGAAAACCTAACGGTATCCCGTTCAGTTATTGGACTTATCGAATCTGGGTGAATGCGTACATTTTTGATCCATAATCCACTTTTTAACGTGTCCAACCTTACACTTTTTATCGAATCTTCAGCTGAGGGATTGAATATTGATATTTCAATTAGGTTGTCCCCAGAACCGGCTATAACCACACCGTCAATTTCTCCTTGATCTATCTGGGAAAAGCTGATGCATGGAGTTAGTAACATTAGAAACAAGGGGTAGTAAAAGCTTATTTTACCAACCGATCCAATTCGCATCAATGTTTTTAGGGATTTATACATTGTTTGTTTTTTTAATCAAGCATTTGAATTGCTTTCGCTTTTCCAGATTGTACTTTTCCTTTTGTAACTTCTCCAAAAGGGATTTCTATTTCCGGTTCAAAATCCAATCGGATTTCACCTGATTCCGGTGATGTTAGCTTCCCTGTTATTTCCCTCTGGGCTTTACGTCCTTTATCAATATTAACTGTGTACGTCTTGGATGTATACTGACCATTGACTTTGAATCTCAGATAATATTGTGTTTTTAAAGGAACAATTTGAAGGGGGATATTCAATAGTCTTTCATAGGGAAAGTAGTTACCTCCCCATTCTTCATTAGATATAGGGGCTTCCTTTCCTTCGCCATGAATTAGTGTCATATCAATATGTTCGATTTGGAGCAGCATGGGCAGTTTACTTATAACATATTTTGTTCCATCCATTGCCCATAACTCGACTTCGATTAAATTTCTGTTGTTTGCAATCATTTGCTGCGTTTCCTCACTCAGTGAAAATGAAATTTTATGTTTTTTAGGGGTAAAATCAGTGAGGATTTCAAATGCTGCAAGTTCATCTACAGGACCGAGCAAAGCACCGGGTCTGGTAGAACCATCAAGGGAACTGAATATTCTTTCAGTAACATTCGCCTTTTTAGGAAGTTTATTCCAGGAAATTTTGCGTACCGACTCGGACGCATTGCTATTGTTTTGAAAACTTTTTTGTTCTGCCAAATATTCCCCTCCCCTGAACAATCCTGATTTTACAGGTTTATTCCCATAATTATTAGACAAGTCATATCCCTGAAAGGGTCCCTTATTCGCAATATTTTCAGGATAGAATAAATAGAAACGTACCGCTTTAATGGTTCTGGGATATTCATCATCAGCAACCTTTTCAAATCCCAGTACTTCAGCTCTGAGAATTATGGGAGGAATCGATGAGCCATTATAGGACAAGCCCATACTGTAGTTGGCTGGGTCAATTCCCTCGGTGCGATCCTGCAACATTTGCTCATCAACTGCATCGAAGGTGTAGCTTGCTACTTTCCTTAATGCTGAAGCTGGACTTAACCATTCACCTTTTTTTATGAAATCTGTTGTGAGAAATCCTTTGTCATTTAATTCAACCGCAACTTTAGCGGTAATATGAAGATCACTTTGATCACCGGAAATCTCCTGTACTGAATTCACCAGTCCTGTGTAAACCTCATCAAAAGCGAACCCAACGGGATCTTTGAATAGTTTTATTGTTGTGAACAACACCTTTAGGTAATCATTTGAATCCCAATCAAAAACAGTAGGTGAGGTGTACCAAATTGTACATGTAGGCTCCTTTTCAACCCATTCCCATTCAATAGGCCTTTTTTTATCGAGATCCAAAAACCCCTTTTTGTCTTCCCCACCAATGATCTGTTTCATTTCGTCAAAAATATGCTGTGGAAC
The DNA here is from genome assembly GCA_013041785.1 of Eudoraea sp. Classification (GTDB taxonomy): domain Bacteria; phylum Bacteroidota; class Bacteroidia; order Flavobacteriales; family Flavobacteriaceae; genus Lentiprolixibacter. Next base: position 1,860 of record JABDRK010000141.1, on the reverse strand, counting down.
CTGATGATTTTTCAGCACCTGTTCACTGATTAAAGGTGGTATTTCATCCTGCGATTCAATGGGCCAACCCATTATCGCATCGGGGAATTCTTTAAACCCCTTAATAACTTTCTGTAATAATGATGTTTCATATCCGGAAAAGGGTTTTAAGATTTTAAAATTAAGATCCTTTGTAAGGCCTGCATTTTTAAGAAGAAAATATAAATCAACACCCCATGGGCAAAACTCCGCAAGAAGAGATCGAGCTGTATCAATTGTGGATAATTGACCTAGATGCAATAATTGATTGAGGTCATTCTTAATAATTTGTACTAAGTCCGCAGTACTGATATAAGGTTTTGGGCTATATGTTATTTTTCGCGCCTCGAGCGTACCTATTCCTGCTACACCTTTTTGTTTCAGACCAGTCCCTATGCTTTCCATTCCTGCGTAAGGATTCATCTTTATTGTAGATATCAGATTACCCTCTATCTGATTTTCAATGACCTCATAATCATTTAGAAAATCCGGAAGAATTTCAAGTTTCTGCATGGAATTCGGACTCTTTTGTGTAAAAATTTCAGCGGCAATAATAATCTGATCGAGAACACTTATCCCTTTCTCATAGTTAAGCCGGAATCTCGTGTCTTCTTCTTCTTCGAAATATTGTTGACTGGCGAATAAAAAACATTCCCCCATAATCAGGGAAGCTCTGAACAAGTAATTGATTCCTACATTCTTATTGGTGGAATAAGTACTCCAACCAGGGTATATTTCTTTATCCAGTAGGTCCCAGTTCTTGGTAAGTTTTTGACCAATGCTACCAAGTTTAGTAGTAAATTCATATCCTAACGCTTCCCATTGCTTTCCACTTACTTGACCATTTTGTCGTTTTGAATACAATGCATCGAAGGCATCGAACATTTGTAGTAATTCCTTTTCTTCCAGACTAGGTTCCGGAAGCGAGTTTAACGAAGCTGGATTATCGGGTACGACTTCATAATTTGCATAGGTCTCCAATAAGGGCGTGAGAATTAAGGAAATTAGAATTAGTATAAGCTTTACTTGGAAACCATATGTTTTATTACCTGTTGTCATGTATCTGAATAGTTAGGTTATACTGACAATAATTTGAGTTGCCAACGCATTATCGGATATCACCTACATGGATGCTTCACCTCGTTTTTACAGCTGAATTGCATAGACCAAAGGATGCGTATATAAACCGTTTAAAAAGTGGATTAAGAAATCCCTTAATCTGAGCCTTCAGTATATATTATCCTTGAGTAGCGACAACTCCAAAGCGCTCGCAAACGAATTTAGGTAACGAAATTGTTTGAGGCAATGATCTTAGTCATTACAGACAAATGATTTGGAGTAGCAAGGGGTAACTAGAAATTCGCTTTCATTACATTTTAGGGTAGGACTTACAGAACATAGAACCAAACGTCATGACCGAGCCAAGAGTACATTCCCAAAAACGCATTCCTTTCCTGAGCAAACAGATTACACTTTCGCTCCTGGCCTAAAAACTCCATTTTCCCCTTAAAAAGTATGAAATCGATAAGGCGTCGAAAGATCCTGAAGTAAAGTTTTCCCCGTAGAAACCCTGTACGATGAAATCGATGTCAAAATCCTGAAATACGTTCCAGGTTACAAAGGGCGAAAGGAATATCGCTTTGTTCCGAGGAAAGAACATGACGCCCATGCCCCCGTTAACCAAAGGGTGGATCTGGTAACCCGCCTGAATAAAGGCAGAATGTTTGTAGGGCGACAGGTTTTTGGCCGTTAGGGACCTGCTGTTCAACAAAAGCAATCCTTCGGCGCCCAGTTCGCTGGGCCCAGCAGAATTAAAAAGATAGGAGCCATTGTAAGACAGCT
>JABDRK010000072.1 GCA_013041785.1 Eudoraea sp. | reverse complement strand
CAAACGCATCAAAAAGGCTATCAAACCCCTTAAGAAGAAGTACAACGCGTCTGTTAGTCAGTTGTTACTGGCATGGATTCTGAAACATCCTGCAGTTGTATACCCCGTTGTGGGGACAGCCAATCCGGAACGACTAAAAGAGTCTGCCCGGGCCGTTGATATAGCTTTGGAACAGGAAGACTGGTTTATTTTATTGACAGCCTCACAGGGACACAAAGTACCCTAAATCTAAAACCACTGTATATGGAAAAGAAAACTGTTTTGATCACCGGAGCCACCAGCGGGATCGGCCTGGCTACGGCACGTGCTTTCGCAAACGGGCATTACCGCCTCGTACTTTGTGGACGGAGGGAAGAAAGGCTGAAAGCATTGAAAACTGAATTGGGAAAACAAACCGAGCTTGTTACCTTGAATTTTGACGTACGGGATAAAGAAAAGGTTTTTGACGCCATTTCTTCCCTGCCAGACCCCCTTTCCAATGTGGATATTCTCATTAACAATGCAGGAAACGCCCATGGTCTGGACCCCATTGATTCTGGCAGCGTGGAGGATTGGGAAGCCATGATCGACATTAATGTCAAAGGCCTTCTTTATGTATCCAAAGCTATCCTGCCCCAAATGGTCTCAAGAAAATCCGGACATATCATAAATATTGGGTCAACAGCTGGAAAAGAGGTGTATCCCAAGGGAAATGTGTATTGTGCGAGCAAGCATGCCGTGGATGCCATAAATCAGGGAATGCGTCTGGACCTGAATGCATATGGAATCCGCGTTGGTGCGGTTAATCCCGGGCTTGTGGAGACCGAATTCAGCCAGGTAAGATTCAAAGGGGATACGAAACGGGCCGAGACGGTTTATCAGGGCTATCAGGCGCTGAAACCCGAAGATATCGCAGACATTATCCTTTTTGTGGTTACCCGGCCCTATCATGTAAATATTGCTGATCTGGTGGTGATGCCAACTGCCCAGGCCAGCAGCACTATCGTGAAGAAGCAATTATGATCAACAAACGCCTCCTCGTTAAAAACCTGCTCGCGCATAGTGATGAGAACAGTTTTTACGACAAAAAGCGTTTTATCAATATCGGGCACAAGGAAGGCAAGGCCAAATTCCTGAAACATGTTTGTGCCCTGGCCAACAGCAATCCCAAAAACAATTCGTACATCGTTGTTGGTGTAGAAGACGAAGACAACAAAATTGTAGGCGTAGACTTTTTTGACGACAGCAAGATCCAGAACCTGGTTAATGCCTATCTGGATAACCCCCCGCTGATTGCCTATGAAAACATCCAGTTTCCACAACTCCCGGAGGGAAGGGTAGTGGGTCTGGTCACCATCACTTCCAATGGAAAAGTATGTTCCCTCAGACGAAATATCTGGAAATACTATGGAGGCTCGGTTTTCTTCCGTGAGGGAAGTATCAGCATGCCCAAAGCCTTTGATGTAGTGCTTAAAGATATCAATGCCCGAATGGTTGCTACCATAGAGCAACATGCCCGAAACAACATCGAGTTAACCCTTGACGGGGTCATCGATTTTATTAACAACAGGCATAGCAACCTGAGCAGCTATTACAAGGTTTTTAAAGAACAGTTCGTGGTATGCTGGGCGGGCAATCTAAAACGGGTCAAGAACGAAGTCTATTATTCACGGGTAGATATTGAACTCATTAATGAACAGGTTAAACTTTTCTATTCTGCCCTGGACGAAGTTTCCATTTCCTATGATCAGCATTCCTTCAGCATTGTGGAATATGTTCAACTGGGACTGGGCAGCAGGCAGAACTATTATCCGCTGGAGAAGGTCAAGATAAGTTTTGCGGATAACGGCACTTACCATATTCAAAGCGAATTGATTTTTACCCCACCACAATTCGATCGGAAAACCCTGCATCATATTTTTAATACCAACAATGCTTTACTGGCAAAACTTGAGCGCAATGCCCGATTAAAACCTGCCGAGGTGGAAGACCTGAGGCATTTGCCCAGCACCTATCTAATCTGTTATTTAAATGGTTTCGAAGAAGCCAAGGACCAAATGGACCATGCAAGGCCTTTATTGAAAAAGCATAACCGGGCTATCCACAACTCCCTGAAAGAAGCCCTAAGAGTTTTAAGAAAGGTTAAGTACAGCTAATACTGTTTCAACCATAGTAATTCATAGGGTTTCAACTCCAGCAATCCGCTATTCAGCTTTATTTTTTTGCCACGAATAAGATCGTCCAGGAATCCTTTTTGGGCATACCCTAGGTTTGCCAAAAAAGAGGTGTCTATGGCTTGCATGGTATCGTGAAAATTGCCGATCGCAATTATGCCCTGGCTGTCTAATGCTTTCCTCTCAAAAGCAAAGACATGGGGATTTCCTATATCGAGCAGATTAAGATTATTGCGGTCTGCCAGGCAGGGATTTGACTTGCGAATCCCGATTAACCTGTGGAGCCGTTTGTTGATCTTATACGCAGGACTTTTTGCTTGTTCTAAATCCTTCTCGATTTGTTTCCAGTGATGCCTGGGCCGGTTAACCCAGCGACTGTCGTTCTTTTTTCCAGGTTCTTTCAGGTAGGAATAATCATTTAAGGCCCCCAATTCATCCCCGCCATAGATCATTGGGATACCCCCATAGGCCAGGACCAGGCCATGCAGCAATATTATTTTGTCCAGGGCCAGGTTCACGCCCTTTGCATCTTTTTCCTTCAGTGCTTTTTCCAGCCCAAGCAGCGAGGCAGCACTCCCGGTGATACGCCCGTCTCCGGTCTTAGGGTTGTGCATGAAGATCTGGCCAATGGATGGGGACCAATCCAGGCCCTGGCAATAATAATCCAATAAAAAGCGCCGGTGTGGCTGAGGGGACCAACCCATCTCATGGATAAAACGGTCGTCGTATCCCAATCCGATATCATCATGACAACGCACGTAGTTAATCCAGGTAGATGCTTCCGGTTTGTCCGCAATATCTTCAAGGCTTTTGCGCATCATAACCGTTTCCCTGGTGGCGATGCTGTTCCAGAGCAGTGCCATAAAGGTGGCATTATAAGCAACTTCACATTCGTTCCCCCGGTACAGGCCTTCACCAAAATACTTCATGATTTCACGAGGAGGAACTATGGCTTCGGCAAGCAGGATAACCCCCGGAGCAATTACCTGCAGGCACATCCGGAAGAGTGAAATCAAGCGGTGGGCTTCCGGCAGATTTTGGGAGATGGTGCCTAATTTTTTCCACAGGAATGCAAGGGCATCAAATCGAACGATATCCACGCCCATATTGGCAAGCTCAAGAAGATTTTTAAGCATGGCCATGAATACCTCCGGATTGGTATGGTTCAAATCCCACTGGAAATGATTGAACACCGTCATTACCCAGCGCTCCATCTCTTCATCGTAGGTATAATTTCCCGGCGATGTTTGAGGAAAAACCTCAGGCAGGGATTTCTCAAATTCATCAGGTACTACCCGGTCTGCATAGGTATAGTAATATTCCTGGTGCTTTTTGGATCCCTTTCGGGCCTTGACTGCCCAGGGATATTCGTTGGAAGTATGGTTTACAACAAAATCGAGCATGAGGTACATCCCTTCCTTCCTCATTTTTTTGGTAAGCGATGCC
>JABDRK010000384.1 GCA_013041785.1 Eudoraea sp. | reverse complement strand
TTTCCGGAGCACCGGCAGTCACCAGGATTCCATCGAATGGTGCCTCCTCGGGCAGTCCTTTGTAGCCATCCCCAAAGACCACTTTCTTTGGGCGGTAGCCTCTTTTTTCAAAAAATAGCCGCGTCTTTTTGAAAAGTTCCAGCTGGCGTTCTATGGTATATACTTTGGCCTTAAGCTGCAGTAGTACAGCAGTCTGATAGCCACTCCCTGTCCCTATTTCCAGGACCTTCTGTCCAGGGGCAAGCTGTAATAACTCGGTTTGCCTGGCTACGGTATAGGGTTGCGAAATGGTTTGATCTGCTGCAATGGGAAAGGCTTTATCCTGATAGGCATGTCCTTCAAAACCACTATCCATGAAAAAATGACGGGGTACCGCCCTTATGGCTTCAAGCACATTTTTGTCCTGGATTCCCTTGGCTGAAATTACCTCAACCAGTTTATTCCGCATGCCCTTATGTTTGTGCGTATCCTTCACCCTGCTTTTTGAATTACGAATTTATCAAATTGCATGAAACGAACCTACTTATTCCATATCGCGGATTCAGGAAATGTTGAATTTATCCCCTATTTTTGACAAAACTATTTCCCATGCTCAAAGTAGGAGTATTAGGCGCAGGTCATCTCGGTAAAATCCATCTTCGCCTGCTACAAGAATCACCCAAATATGAATTGATCGGTTTTTACGACCCGGACGCCATTATCGGCAAGCATGTGGCCGAAGAATTCGGATATACCTATATCGATAACCTCAACGCCCTGATCGATGCTGTGGATGTTGTAGATATCGTAACCCCTACCCTTTCCCATTTTGATTGTGCTAAAAAGGCCATGGAAAAGGGCAAACATATTTTTATCGAAAAACCCATCACAAAAACCCTGGAAGAGGCAGAGGAAATGCTAAGGCTTCAAAAGAAGTTCCAGGTAAAAGGGCAGGTAGGGCACGTAGAGCGGTTTAACCCGGCTTTTAAGGCCATTAAGAATAACATAGCCAACCCTATGTTTATCGAAGCGCACAGGCTGGCTGAATTCAATCCCCGAGGAACCGATGTGCCGGTAGTATTGGACCTGATGATTCACGACATCGATATAATCCTGAGTGTTGTTGATTCAGAGGTTAAACAAATCAATGCCAGTGGGGTTTCCGTAATCAGCAAATCTCCGGATATTGCCAACGCCCGGATTGAATTCGAAAATGGTTGTGTGGCTAACCTTACCTCGAGCAGGATATCCTTAAAAAACATGAGGAAATCGCGCTTCTTTCAACGGGATGCCTATATTTCTGTGGACTTTCTGGAAAAAAAAGTAGAGGTAGTGAGAATGAAGGATGCACCGCAGGAGCCGGGAGCCTTTGATATGATCCTTCAAAATGCGGAAGGTGAACGGAAACAGATCTATTTTGAAAACCCGGAAATAAAAGCTAACAATGCCATTCAGGATGAACTGGAAACCTTCGCAGACGCCATCAACCAAAATACTGTACCTGAAGTTACCCTGGAACAAGGTACCAAAGCATTGCAAGTAGCGCTTCAAATAATCGATTCATTTCAAAAAGCATAACTATGATTCAGCACATTGCCGTAATCGGCGCAGGTACCATGGGGAATGGAATTGCTCATGTATTTGCACAGCACGGATACCAAACCCATCTTATAGACATCAGTGATGCCGCCCTAAGTAAGGGCCTGGCGACCATTGGCAGGAACCTGGACCGCATGGTAGCCAAAGAAAAAATTACTGTTGCGGATAAAGAAAATACGCTTAGCCGGATCAAGACCTTTTCCGCTCTGGAAGAGGGCGTTGACGGAGCAGAGTTGGTAATTGAGGCCGCCACTGAAAACATAAACCTGAAGCTGGACATTTTCAAACAACTGGACGCTTTGTGCAAACCAGATACCATTTTAGCAACCAATACCTCTTCGATCTCTATAACCCGAATAGCGGCTGCAACCCAACATCCTGAACGGGTAATCGGGATGCATTTCATGAATCCGGTCCCAATCATGAAATTGGTAGAAGTGATCCGAGGGTACAGTACCTCAGATGAGGTCCTGAATACCATAATGGAACTATCACAAAAGATCTCAAAAATTCCTACGGAGGTTAATGACTATCCCGGTTTTATCGCAAATCGTATCCTGATGCCCATGATCAATGAAGCCATAGAATCACTTTACCATAACGTAGCCGGGGTCACGGAAATAGACACCGTGATGAAACTGGGTATGGCCCATCCCATGGGTCCCCTGCAACTGGCTGATTTTATTGGTCTCGATGTTTGCCTTTCTATTCTGAACGTTATGCATGAGGGTTTTAAAAACCCCAAATATGCCCCTTGCCCCTTACTTGTAAATATGGTAACAGCAGGGAAACTGGGTATTAAATCCGGTGAAGGATTTTACGATTACCGGGAAACCCGGAAAGCGGAACAGGTAGCAAAGCAATTCCAGGGCTAATATGGCGCTAATAAAACCATTTAAGGCCATAAGACCTGCACCGGATAAAGTAGCTTTCGTTGCCTCTCGCTCCTATGAAGACTATTCCAGGAAAGAATTGAATGCAATCCTTAGCTACAATCCCTTTTCCTTTCTTCATATAATTAATCCCGGGTTTAAATACGATAAAAGAGTTTCCGGCAAAGAGCGCTTTCGGCTGGTGAGAAACCGCTATCTGGAATTTTTGGAAGATCGGGTGTTTATCAAGGATTCCAAACCCAGTTTTTATTTATACCGGGTTGAAAACAATGGGGCCAGTTGTACAGGGTTCTTTTGCGCGACCAGTGTAGCAGATTACGAGAAAGGTTGTATTAAAAAACATGAGGCGACCATTGCCAGGAGGGAAAAACTTTTTGCAGACTACCTTGAAGTTGTACAGTTTGAAGCAGAACCGGTATTGATGACCTATAAGGACAATCCGGATATCAGCAATATACTGGCTAAGGAAGTAAAAGAGGCGCCCGATTATTGTTTTACGACCCCGGATCGGATTACCCATACACTCTGGGTGCTTTCAGATCGGGATACTATTGGGGAAATCCAAAAACAATTTGCCAAAGTTGATTCGATCTATATCGCAGACGGACACCACCGCAGTGCCTCATCCTGTCTCTTATCGCATACTCTAAAGGAAAAGAGCCCCAAGCATACGGGAAATGAGGCCTATAATTTCTTTATGAGTTACCTCATCCCAGAGTCTGAAATTCGGATATATGAATTCAACCGCCTGGTAAAAGACCTGAACGGACTCACCAAAAAAGAGTTTCTTGTTCGATTAGATGAGCATTACCGCATAAAACGTTTTGGTGATGAATTATACAAACCGGGCAAAAAACATCATTTCAGCATGTATCTGGATGGGGAATTCTATTCCCTTTACCTCAGAAAAAGTGTCTACACCTTCACAGATGCATTAAGTAAGTTGGATACCCAAATATTGTTCAAAACCATTCTGAAACCCGTTTTGGGCATAAAAGACCTTCGAAATGACAAACGCATTCAATATGGCTTTGGCAAGCACAATGCACTCAGGATGAAGGACGCCATAGATCGTGGGGAATTCGAGGTTGGATTCGGACTAATGCCTGTTAACATGGACGAGATCAAGGCCGTTGCAGATGCAGGCCTGGTAATGCCTCCCAAGAGCACCTATATTGAACCCAAACTCAGAAGTGGCCTGGCCGTTTACAACATTTCAGACCGATTGGAGGATTAGGCTTCAGAAATTATTTTATGTATAATCGAAAATGAGAAAATCAACCAAAAACTTCTTTTTAATTACTATAGGCCTTTTCATTCAGTTGGGAATCTGTCTGGGTCAGAATACGAGGCTGAAGGAGGAACTCATGTCGGGTATGAATCTCATAAATCATATAAATAATGCGGATTTTAACGGGTTTTCCTGGCTCAATAAACCTGAAACCTATGAATTCACAGAGGACAGTTTTTCAATTTTAGCTCCTCCCGAATCGGATTTCTTCAACAACCCGGAAGATGGTAAGGTTACCGGTACAGCGCCTTTCCTCTATACCGAAGTAACAGGAGATTTTATAGCCATTACTCAGGTTCAACCCGATTTTACCTCTTTATGGAATGCTGGAGCCCTCATGGTTTATTGGGATTCAGAACACTGGATCAAATTCGGTTTTGAATATTCGGATGCCAC
>JABDRK010000047.1 GCA_013041785.1 Eudoraea sp. | reverse complement strand
GGGTATTGATCTGTACCATTTCACCTACTGATTCCATAGCGCGATACCAAGCCAATTGCCCCTGTGTTTGAGCCCAGGCCTGTTCAGGGGAATGCCACCCTGGTAAAACGTTGCCTTCCTTCACATAACGGGCAATCTGGGTAGCCATGCACAGCCCAATATTTCCTGCTCTCATGGCCTGAAAGGAAACGGTACTTTTTCCCCGGTCGGGCTTATCAGTCAAATGGGCTTCCCGTTCCCTGATGGCGGCTACAGGGAGCCTCAGGTCGCGGTTCCATTCCATGGCATTCATGGCCAGATCGAGATGTGCATCAAAAATAAACACGGGCTACTTTTAAAATGTTAATTGATGGTCCCTGGCAGCAACTTTCCAGGATCCGGTTACATGTCCGTTTGCTACGGTAAGCAATTTGGGGTACTTAGCCACTGTTGGACAAATATGCATGGGAATGGCATATACAATATCACCGATCGCTAATTGATCGGGGTCACTACACTGCAGTACCAGATGCTCTTCACTTTGGCTCACTTGTTTACAGTTTTCTATTCCCAGTAAGCGTACTCTGGGAAAAGGCATTTCTGGTGCCAGGGCTTTGTGTCCGAGGTCGAGGCAAATCATATCCCTTGTAGGTTTACTGATCACTCTTGAGCACAGAACAGCTGCCGGGAGAAACTCCATTTCTCCAAAAAGGGAATCATAACGCGCATCCCAAAGTAGGGTGGTTCCGGGGCTGGTGATGACCCCTGGATTAAGGGCATGCACAGGGAAAGAAGGAGAACCTCCGGCTACAATGTATTTAACTGGCATTCCTGAGGCTTCAATATCCGCTTTGAGTTTTTCTACTGCCCTAAAAGCCAATTGACAGGCGGCTTTGCGTTCCTCAAAACCAGTATGACGAATATGTCCGTCATAGGCATGCAGGCCCTCGGCTTCCAGGCTTGGCGATCCCCAGATCAGGCGATACAATTCCAGGGCGTTATCACCCGGAATGATTCCGGTTCTATTCATCCCGGTATTTAAATCGATATAAACAGGCAGCTTTACGCCATTATTGCTTGCCTCATTTGCCAAGTGCCCCAAGGTGATTTCGTTATCTAAAAGAGTAGAGAACCTGGTATTAGGAAAGGTCTTGATCAGGGTAAACAAACGATTTATATTCTTCCCAACGGGCTGCATGGCAAGTAGCACATCTTTGGCACCGCAGACGCCCAGGAGTTCTGCTTCAGCAATGGTAGCACACTTAAACTGGTAAATCCCCTTATCCATTTGCATATGGATGATCTCCGCCGTTTTGTGGGTCTTAATATGTGGCCTGATGCGTGACACATCTCCCACGATTTCGATCATGCGGTCAATATTTTTTTCAATCCGGTCTGGATACACCAATAAGCAAGGGGTAACCAGATTATCGGTTTCTGCAACCTGATACCAGCTATTCTCTTCCATAACTCAAGGCATTAGTGCAATTGAAACATCGCTTCGATCTCAACGGCAACATGTCCGGGCAGGACAATGCCGACAGCACTTCGCGCCCCTACGCCCATATCGGTGCCAAAGACATCAGCCATAAGCTCACTAAAGCCATTGATAACAAGGGGTTGCTGATCAAATTCTGGAGTACAGTTCACCATCCCCAGGGTTTTTACAAGGCGTTTAATCCGGTCTATATCCCCAAAATGGGTCTTAATGGTGGATAACATGGTTAAACCTACCTGTTCAGCGGCCAATTTGGCCTGTCCGAGGTTGAGGTCTTCTCCAACCCTTCCCGTAATATAGGTGCCGTCAGATTTCATGGGTCCCTGCCCGGAAATAAACAGGAACTCACCTACTACCAATACGGGTTTGTACAATCCTGCTGGTGGTGGAGCAGGGGGTAATACCAGTCCCAGGGAGGTGATTCTTTGCGAAGGAGTCATATTCATATGTAGTAATTTTAAATGATTGTATTGAGAATCAGAACCCCAATAAGCCCCATTACGCCGACAGTAGTTTCCATAATGGTCCAGCTCTTCAGCGTGTCTTTTACCGTCAGGCTGAAATATTCTTTAAATAGCCAGAAACCGCCATCGTTTACGTGGGATAACATCAGGCTTCCGGAACCGATGGCCAGGACCATGAGTTCAGCACTTACTCCTGGAGTATCTACCAGTGGAGCTACAATTCCAGCAGCCGTAAGTCCGGCAACTGTGGCAGATCCTACGCATACCCGTAGGATGGTAGCGATCAGCCAGGCAAGGAAAAGGGGTGATAGGGTGGACCCGCGTAACAGGTCAGCGATATATTCACTTACCCCACTGGCTACCAGTACTTCTTTTAAGGCCCCAGCCCCGGCAATGATGAGTAATACCATGGTTATCCCCGAAATTGAATTGCCCACGGAGTCCATGACTTCCTTCATTTTCTTCCCTCTTGCAAGGCCCAGCGTATAGAGGGCAACAAGAACAGAAATCAACATGGCAATCACCGGGTCTCCTACAAATTGAAAAGCCTTGAGTATAGCGGATCCATCGGGTAATAGCATTTCCATAATTGTAGCCAAAGCAATCAGAATTACAGGAAGCAAGGCTGAAAAAATACTTATTCCTGTACCGGGCATTTCTTCATCGGTTAGTACTCTCGGATTGACAAATTCCTTTAAGGGTGCGGCGGGGATATGCTTCAGAGTCCTGGAAAAAAGAGGGCCGGCTACGATAATGGCCGGGATAGCTATAATAATACCATAGAGCAGTGTTTTTCCTAAATCGGCATTGAACATCCCTGTTATGGCCGTAGGAGCAGGGTGGGGAGGCAAATAACCGTGTGTTACCGAAAGGGAAGCCAGCATAGGAAGGCCTACATAAATCAACGGTAAACCTGTGGAAGCTGCTACCGTAAAAACCAGGGGGACCAAAATAACAAAGCCAACCGTATAGAACATGGGTATTCCCACAATGAATCCGGTAAGGACAACGGCCCACTGAATATTACGCTTGCCAAATTTTGCTATCAGCTGGTTGGTAATGCGCTGAGCAGCCCCACTATCCGCTACCAGTTTTCCCAGCATGGCTCCGAACCCCAGGATTAATATGAGATATCCCAGCGTATCACCAATCCCTTTTTGAATGGCTTCTACAACATGTAAGAGTGGCATGCCTTCAGCTATGCCGACCCCCAGAGATACTAAAGTAAAGGCAATAAAAGCGTTTAGTTTAAAACGCGCAATAAGGATAAACAACAAGAGGATCCCAACGATTACGATTATTAGAGGCATATGATCTGAATGCAGGTGGTTGACATATTTGAACTAAATATACCAATTTGGAACATAGGTAATGGCATACAATTTTTTATCTTGTAGGGGATAAGCACAATTCTCAATGAAAAAGAGGGAATTTTTAAAACGCATGGGTCAGGGGGTACTGGCCTCTCCTTTTCTTTTTACTCCCATTCCAGCTGCAGCTACAGAGGGTAAACAATCAGATGCTTCCTATAATTTTACAAATGAGGAAGCATTCTGGAAGCGTATCCGACAGGACTATGCCCTGAAACCCGAGTATATCAATCTTGAAAACGGCTATTACAATATTGCGCCACTTCCCACCCTGAACAAATTTTTGGAGCATGTAAAAGAAGTGAATTATCAAGGGTCCTATTACATGCGCACCGTACAATGGGATAACAAAAAAAGAATTGCGAACAGGCTTGCAGCATTGGTTGGTTGTGAGGCAGATGAGTTGATCATTACCCGCAACACAACGGAATCCCTCGACATGATTATAGGGGGTCTGCCATGGCAAAAAGGCGATGAGGCCATTTTTGCTGAGCAGGATTACGGGGCCATGCAAATGCATTTCCAACAAATCGCAGACCGCTATGGTGTTGTAAATAAAATTATTTCGATCCCCAATCACCCAAAATCCGACGAGGAGCTGATATCCCTGTATGAAGAACAGATCACGCCACGCACCAAACTGATCATGGTATGCCATATGATCAATATTACCGGGCAGATTATGCCGGTACGGAAGATCTGCGAAATGGCACATCGACATGGCGTTGAAGTTATGGTAGACGGAGCACATTGCATTGGACATTTCCAGGTAGATATTGCCAGCCTGGATTGCGATTATTACGGGTCAAGTTTACATAAATGGTTGAGTACGCCCCTGGGTGCAGGGTTGTTATATGTAAGAAAAACCCATATTCCCAAGATCTGGCCGCTTTTGGCAGAACATAAAAGGGAACCCTATGATATCAGCAGATTAAATCATACAGGCACCCATCCGGTTCATACAGATCTGGCCATCAATAATGCGATGGATTACCTTGAACTGATCGGATTGGAACGGAAAGAAAAGCGATTGCGGTATTTACAGCGCTATTGGAGCAACGCCCTGAGGGGGGTGAAAAATATAAAGATAAATACCCCTGTGGAACCACACCGTAGCTGTGGTATTGCCAATGTAGGTGTTGCCCATATAAAACCTGCTGACCTGGCTAAAATCTTGTTGGAAGAATTCAATATTTTTACAGTTGCCATCGATTATACCAATGTCCAGGGTTGTCGGATAACGCCCAATGTCTACACGACCACGGAGGAATTAGATCGCTTTGTTTCGGTCATGAAAGAATTGGCTTCCCGCACCTGAAAGGGGTGATGAAAAAAGGAAGAAAATAAGGTATCAAAATTGATATTTGTCATAGGGTGTCATAAACGCAGGTACTAGTTTTGGGGGGGTTTTCTGGAAACAGATTACTCTCCTTTGTTATACAGAAGCAATAAACAACTATAAACACAAAAATATGTCAGGAACCAAAATCAAGTGGGAACTCAAGCACAGCATAGTTCTCATGAGAATCTTTATTGGGTGGCACTTTCTCTATGAGGGGGTGATCAAGCTTTATAACCCGGATTGGACCTCATTCGGGTATTTGGCATCTGCCCAGGGACCATTCAAATCAGTTTTTATGGCGCTATCCTCAGAACCCTTTCTCTTTTGGGCAGATAATCTGAATTGGATAGCTTTAATGTTCGTGGGAATTACGCTTACACTGGGTATTTTCGAGAAGTGGGGTGCCTGGTTTGGAATCCTGTTGCTGGCACTTTATTATTTGGCCCACCCGCCATTTCCGGGACTGGAGCAAGTCAATGTTGAGGGAAATTATTGGTTTATAAACAAGAACCTGATTGAACTGGTAGGTTGTATAATTGTACTTCAGCATCCAACAGGAAAATTATTTGGACTGAGCAATATTTGGATCCGAAAGAAAGAACTAACTAAAACTGAAGCACAATGAAATGGACTAGAAGAGATGTATTGAAAGGTCTGGGTGGAATTCCAATTCTCGGCGCCGTTTGGTGGGCGGGTGCTTCTAATGCGGTTTCCAAAAAAAGGGAAAGGTCAGCCATTCTGGAACAACTGAATATTGAGCCTTCCCTGCCTAAAGCGGTTAAGGCGATTGGTGGCGATCCTATCCGGGTGGGGATTATTGGTTTTGGTATACGGGGAGAACAGCTTTGCCGGGCTTTGGGATATGCCACGGAAGAGTGGATAGCAGAAATGCGCATAGCTCATGAAGAGGACCCCAATAACAATCGCTTACAGGATTTTCTGGATCAGGATGAGCTCAATGTGGACCTGGTAGCGGTTTGTGACGCTTTTGATATTCATGCTGAGCGGGCAATGAAAATTAACCCGGATAAACCTTTAAAACGATTTACTACCCATCAGGAAATGATCCGCAGCGGAGAAGTGGAT